>JAUXFK010000122.1 GCA_030623035.1 Deltaproteobacteria bacterium
GTTTTACCTCATTAACATCGAAAGGATTCCATCCTAGCATAGATAATAACCGCAAAATAACACCCGACTTAATTGAGGCCTCATCTGACATGAGGATTGATTTATCATTGCGAATCTCATTAATTGCAGATACAAGCCTTTCTTTCATCGTGACCTCATTCATTTATTGGAAAGCTAACATAATATTAGCAAACACTTACAGCCAGTAGTTTATGATATTGAAACACAAAGTGCAACATGAAAAAATGATAAAACAAGTTGCGCTTGGTTGTAGTCGTATGATATTGGATGTGATAGATATTTCCTGGGTTGAGCGGTTCACCGTTCACGGTTCCGGGTTGAAACGACCTGGCTGACTGTTAGAAAAAGGAAAACACTTTGACAGGAGTAGATATAACGTTTCACCAAATGGGTGAAGGAGACTAATCTGAGCCGCATCTCAATCGCTATAAATAAAGTTAAGGATATCAATAGACTATAACCTTTGAACCTTGAACCCCTGGCCCAGACCTGGCTTCCCTGGCTCATTGCAGAGCACCAGGGATATTGTCAGCATAGTAATGGTGGGAATGCATGGTAAACAGCACCAGGGCAGGCCTGAACATGGAACCGCTCAGTTTAGGTATTATATAATATACTAAACATAAGGACGTAGGATATTAATGATAGACAAAAGCTGCAACGAGCACGAGTCGCGCTGCACAATACGAAACCGCGGTGGCCTATCGGGTCAATCCCCAGGGAAAACTGAAAGAAGCTTCCAATTTACTTTGTATAGAGTTACATGGACTGTATTTTTATTGACAGTACACAATGTTTGGGTTAGATATAAGCTTAAACCTATACGGTGCAATAATAAAAGCAATAGTTAAAGATCGTAGGTTCCACTCAAGATAATTATTAGAAAGGATTAATACAGGAGAAGGGCTTGTTATTCGCTCTAGATACGCCACTTTATGAATTGGCTCTCCCTTGAACATTGTCTCTGTTGCAAGTATGCTTTTATAAAGGAGATATGATAATATGTATGAGGAGAAAGAGGAAAAGTTTACCAGGGAAAAAATAAAGGAAGGTGTTGAAAAATTTCTCGAATATGTCGGGTATACGATCCTGGAACCGAAGTATATAGGTTTTTCCCTGCCTGACATCCATGTCCAAAGAAAAGAAGGCGATAAAAAATACGAAATAGTCGGAGTAATAAAGAGAGACATAAGCCAGGCCCTGGAGGGATTTAGAGAACTGGCTGCTGCTAAGTGTGTCCTGGGGCACAAGGTGGATTACGCACTGATACTCCCCCCTGTGAGTGAGTACTTCTTCCTTGCATTCCTTATTAGAGAGGAAGAATGGTGGTTTACTGTTAAAGATCATTCCTTTATGTGGTGGCTGGTCAATCCGGATAGGGAGAAAGTGGATTGTCTCGTGGGTTGGCCTCTGGACAAGAAGTTTGGAGATTATTTCAGTCTACCCTCCAGCGCCGATGGGATTATATCTCAGGAAGCGGCCCGAAAAATGGATGAGGATTTCTGAGAGTCTTTCTAAACTTTGGTACGACTAGCATAGCCTTTAACCCTTAAATAGTGTCCATTCATCAATGGTCCTTTTGCCTAACCTCTGTATCAGACTCAAATTTTAATCGCTTCGCTTTCCTTGACCTTGAATAAGATTACCCATTTCTCGATGGACACGAAATAGAAAGGAGATACTATGGATCGCAGGGAGTTTCTCAGATTAACGGTAATCAGTGGTGTTGGTCTTTTCCTTCCCTGTAATATGAGTTCATTTTTTCGCACAGCCGATGCATCTGAAAACACCCGCCTTGTTGTTGCAAAAGGTGAATCTCCTTCTAAAATTACAAGGGCTGCTATTGATGCATTTGGGGGGATAAAGCACTTTATTGGAAGAGGGGATATCGTAGTGATAAAACCCAACATTGGATGGGACAGACTGCCGGAACATGCAGCCAATACGAACCCTGAGGTGGTTGCAGAAGTGGTGAGGCTCTGTTTTGAGGCAGGGGCAAAAAAGGTTAAGGTCTTTGACCGGTCAGTGAATGACCCGCGTAGGTGCTATGTGCAAAGCGGAATTGCTGAATCGGCAAAGGCCCTGGGCGCAGAGGTTAAATATGTAGATGACAGGAAGTTCAAGGAAATGAAGCTAAACGGCCAGGTGCTAAAGACGTGGCCGCTCTACACAGAGATCTTTGAGGCGGACAAGGTAATAAATATCCCGATTGCAAAACATCACGGTCTTGCAAAAATCACAATGGCAATGAAAAACTGGATGGGTGTAATGGGCGGTTCGAGGAGGCAGATACACCAGAAGCTGGATCAGAGCCTTGTGGATATTTCATTGGCTATTAAGCCGACCCTTACTGTGCTTGATGCTGTACGCATTCTGGTAGCAAACGGTCCGCAGGGCGGGAGTCTTGCAGATGTGAGGAGACTGAATACGGTTATCGTGGGTATGGATCAGGTTGCAGTAGACGCTTTCGGGGCTACGCTTTTTGGAATGAAGGGAAGTGACATCGGATACATAAGGATTGCTGCTGAGGCTGGTCTGGGAACCATGGACCTTTCAAAGATAAATATTAAAAGGATCACGGTCTAACCAAAGCCCATGATCCGAATGAGTTTATTTCTGATTTGCTGATAAAAAGAATCATCTATCCATCAAACGGTCTGAATTCATGCAAAACCTTAGAAGGGCTACACAGGGGATATTTTTACTGATATTTGTATTTCTTTTTTTACAGACAGAGTCAAAAGGAGCGGATAGACTCGGTTACCCTGTAAAGCTCTTCCTTGATTTCGATCCTCTTATTTTTATCACCACGATTCTCTCTGCTCATACTGTTGTAAAGGCACTCTGTTTTTCCCTTATTGTAATGATTGCCACCGCAATACTCGGAAGGGTATTCTGCGGGTGGGTGTGTCCTCTGGGCACCCTGAACCATATCATGGGTTCCCTGAAAAAGCGGCGGTCTGATACAATGAACAGGGATTGGTACAGAGTAAAATACTATATACTGATATTCCTCGTTGTTTCCTCTTTGTTTACCCTTCAGATTGTAGGGATTATGGATCCCATATCACTGCTTATTAGGTCTCTCTCAATAAGTGTCTATCCCTTATTTAGTTACACCATTAGATCTGTCTTTGATACGATATATGATTTACATCCCGCAGGCATCGTCGATATATCAGAATCGATATACGACTTACTCAAAAAAGGTATTCTGTCTTTTAACCAGCCTTTCTTCAACCAGGGTGTTTTCATAGGTTTGATATTCTTTATCATACTCGGTTTGAACCTTTTAGAGAGGAGATTCTGGTGCAGGTATCTCTGCCCGCTCGGTGCTTTACTCGGAATCCTTTCAAGGTATTCTCTTCTGAAAAGGTCAGTGAGCGAAGGGTGCAATGAATGCGGGTCGTGCGCTTCTGTGTGTCAGGGGAGCGCATCCCCTGATAAAAGAGAGGATTGGAAATCTGCAGAGTGCCTGTACTGCTGGAACTGTGAGAATGTATGCCCCCAGGATACAGTCAGATTCGGATTCTTCAAAAAAGGGGAAAGCGCAGATATTGACCTTGGAAGAAGGAGGATGGTAACCGCCATGCTCTCCGGTGCACTCGCTGTTCCTTTATTGAGGACGACCCCTCTTTCAAAATCCAATATCTCATCTCCTAAACTCATCAGACCGCCCGGAGCGCTTGAGGAAAAAGAGTTTCTCAAAAGATGCGTCAAATGCGGAGAATGCATGAAGGTATGCATTACCAATGGGCTTCAGCCTACGTTTCTTGAGGCAGGCATAGAGGGGATATGGTCGCCCGTGCTTGTTCCGGTTATTGGGTATTGTGAGTTCAGATGCACGCTCTGCGGTCAGGTCTGCCCGACAGGCGCTATAAAAGAGTTAGAGATAAAGGAAAAAAAGGAAGTCAAGATAGGGCTTGCAATGATAGACAAAAGCAGGTGTCTGCCCTATGCCCATGCAACACCCTGTATAGTATGCGAGGAGGTATGTCCCACACCCAAAAAGGCCATATGGTTTGAGAGTGCTAAAGTGAAAAACAGGCTGGGAATGGAGACTGTTATACAACAGCCAAGGGTAGACCTCGAACTCTGTATAGGATGCGGCATATGCGAGACAAAATGCCCGGTGAAGAGCCGGCCTGCAATCTATGTAACGAGCATCGGTGAGTCACGGTCAAAGCAAAATCAGCTTTTACTATCGTAGAGACGCCGATCACGTTTTTCAAACAAGCATAATTTGTATCATTTTAGCGCGATGAAATAGAAAGCTATCAGCAAGCTTCAACGACGGTCAAATTTTATCGCGTTCAATTGTTACGGATAATTAAGTTTTTTCTTGACGATATGTACATATAAAGGTATCTTTTTTCCAAAAAAGGGGAACAGGGCATATACATTTCAAAGACAAATAAATCGTTGGGAAATGTATAAGACCGCACCCTGTTTCAGTTGTAAGATTGGCTAAAGTTAGCGGTGGTTTGTATTATTTAATCAATATTTAGAAAGGAGAGTGTTAAATGAGAGTAAGGGTTATTTTGGGGACAATGGTAATTTTCATGGTTTCGGTTTTTGTATTGACCGTAACCACAGGTGTTTTTGCAGAATCATCCAAACAGTATCCTAAAAAGTTAGGGTTTATCAAGAAAATGGATAAGGATAATGATGGACGGGTATCGAAGGAAGAGTATATCTCCAAATACACGGAAAGGTTCGATCGTCTCGATGTGAATAAGGATGGTTACCTCGACAAGGACGAAGCCGTAGCTAAAATGAAAAAGAAGGGTCTCATCAAGAGAATGGATAAGGATAATGACCTCAAGGTATCGAAAGAGGAGTTTCAGGGTTCTGACGAGAGGTTCAACCGCTTAGATGCGGACAAGGATGGTTACATTACTAAGGGAGAGACCATTAAAGGACAGTTTACGAAGTAGGGGACGTCCCTTATCTCGCTCTATTGTTGTTGGAGTTTCAACGGGATAGGGGATGTTATCTCAGCTGTTCTGCAACTGCTTGATTTAATTGTCTTTGAGCCTCTATGAGTTTCTTGTATTTAGACTCTATCTTGTCAATATTTCTAGATAAAATTGCTTTCAATAGATCCCCTTCTATTTCTGCAACATCGATCCTTCGATAGTAATCCATTGTTTCTTTCAGGTGAGCGATTACAATCTTGCCGGTCAGGATGGGATGGTTGTTCGTTACATTTGCATCTTCAAATCTTGTCCCATGTTCAAGCTCTACTTCGAGCCCGTTTCGAAAATCCTCAAGGGGGATATCCATCCCTTTGGTGTTCACAATTTTGAGGATCATGGATGCCTCTTTCTCGGAAACCGTCGGGGAGGTCAATTCTGACCAGTCACTCAAACCGAGCTCTTTGCAAACCCTTTTCACCTCTTCAATCGTTACATACTCTGGTAACTTCATATGGTTCTCCTTTTTTGGGGTTTCAAATGTATGTCTCTAGCAGTCAGTTTAGGCTATAAAGGTTTACTGATTGTATTGATTGACTTTTGAAGGTATTCTATGCATCTTTTTATAAAAAAGCAAGGGTATCCGCCTTCTTATTTTTCCTTTTGCAATTAAAGATAAAAAGCGATAATATGTAAAAAAAATCTTATTTTTCATAGAGGATAGATCCTTAAAAAAATCAATGGACAAAGGAGATACAGAATATGGCAATTGACATCTATCAAGAGGAACACAGAATCTTTCGCAGCTCGCTTCGGAAATTCCTGGAAAAGGAAGTGGCACCGCACATTGAAGAGTGGGAAAAAGCAGGCATGGTTCCCAAAGAAATCTGGCACAAGTGTGGAGAACAGGGATTTCTCTGTCCCTGGGCAGAGGAGGAATATGGTGGTTTTAACGCGGGATTTGAGTATTCGGTTATAATTAATGAGGAGGTTGCAAGAATTGGAGCAACATGTCTGGGAGCGGGCGCCCATAATGATATCTGTGCGCCGTATCTTCGAAACTTTGCAAATAAAGAACAGAAGGCGAAATGGTTGCCTGGATGTGTATCAGGCCATTGCATTACCTGCATTGCCATGACAGAGCCAAATGCCGGATCGGATCTTCAGGGGATTCGCACCACAGCAATAAAGGACGGTGACTCATATGTCGTGAATGGGCAAAAGATATTTATATCGAATGGTGTGAGCTGTAATCTCGCTATAGTCGCGTGTAGCACGAACCCAAAGGCTGTTCCTCCTCATAAAGGTCTCAGTATCCTTCTGATAGAGGACGGAACTCCCGGTTTCACCCATGATAAGAAACTCGATAAACTTGGGTTGCGAGGCCAGGACACGGCAGAGTTGGTATTCGAAGATTGCCGCGTCCCCGCGGCAAACATTCTCGGTGAGGAAGGGATGGCATTTCCTTATATGATGGAAAATCTGCAAGAGGAAAGGCTGGTTATAACAATCGGTGCACAGGCAAGTATAGAGGAGTTGCTTAGACAGACCATTGAATACAGTAAAAGCCGTATTGCTTTTCGTAAACCCATCAGTAAGTTTCAGCATAATACCTTTAAAATTGTAGAATGCGCAACTGAAGTCGAGTTGGGAAGGACCTTTTTAGATAACCTTATAGCTGACCATATTGCGGGTAAAGATATCGTTAAAAAGGTTTCTATGGCCAAATGGTGGATTACGGAGATGGCCAACAGGGTGGCATACCACTGTCTACAGCTCCATGGAGGTTACGGGTTTATGGAAGAGTATCCTGTTGCCAGGGCCTACCGAGACACCAGGGCCAACACAATTGTCGGCGGAACAACAGAGATCATGAAAGTGGTCATCGGGCGTATGATGGGGCTTTGATTATCAAAGTTCAAGATACCCATATCCAGATTGAAGTGATTGAGGAGGGGGGGGTTATAACTCCTCTTCCTCACTGGTTATGAATGGCGGAAGTTCTTTGAGGTTGATTGCCTGTGCTTCTTTTATTCCTGCATGGAGTGCCCTGCGGTTTATGTCTTCACTGCCTTTTGGGGCTCTCCTAATCAGGGCATCCTCAAGGCTTTGGGGAGAGATGATTTGCGAAAGAACCCCTACAGCGCCCAGGGCCACCATATTGGCGACTCCTTCTTTTCCCAGGTCTTTTCGGGCAATTTGAGTGAAAGGAATGGCAACAACACGATTGGTAGGAATCTGGTGAACCAAAGAGGAGTCAACAACCAATAACCCCTCGGGCTTGAGATACTGAAAATAGGTATCACAGGCCTCTTGATTCATCGACAAAAGCAGATCGGGTTGTAAGACTTTAGGGTAATCGATCGGTTCATCACTGATGATCACGTCCGCCTTGCTTGCTCCTCCCCTTGCCTCTGGCCCGTAACTCTGGCTCTGACAGACCTCCATTCCCTCAAGGATACCCGCTGCTTCAGCCAGGACCAAAGCAGCTAAAATGATTCCTTGTCCGCCTGAACCGCTCAGACAGATCTCGTAACGTCCCTGTTTCATCTCATATTCTCTCTTAAAGAGGATTTAAGAGCTTGGCCCGCTTTTGAATATTGGTGTACTCTTCCGTATAGATAGGTTTTTCTACATCCGCAAGAATGCCTATGGTAAAAAAACCTTTTAAGGCCTCAGCCTCCATATCTTTGGCTTTTTCCACGGTCACCGAATGGTCTCTCATCCATTCCAACATGGTCACAGGATCTTCCATTTGGTTTCGTCTTCCAAATTGAATATGACAGTTGGAGATCACCTCTACAACACTGAAGCCCCGTTTCACAATAGCATGTTTTATCAACTTCTCCAGAAGATGGATGTGGTAAACCGTTCCCCTGCCGACAAAAGATGCCCCTGCTGTTTTTGCCAATTCTGCAATTGAGAAGGCATGCTCAATATGACCGTAAGTTGCGGTTGATGCATAACAGCCATAGGGGGTTGTGGGTGAAGACTGCCCCCCTGTCATCCCATAAATCTGATTGTTTATGATGATCGCGGTGATATTCAGATTCCTTCTGGCTGCATGTATAAAATGATTACCCCCTATTGCTGTGGCATCCCCATCTCCCATGACTGTGATCACCGTGAGAGAGGATTTTGCCAATTTGATGCCGGTAGCAAAAGTCAGTGCCCGACCATGGGTTGCATGGAGTGTATTGAAATCCACATAAACCGGCATTCGTCCGGAACAGCCAATACCCGAAGCCAAAACGATCTCGTCTTTTTCCAGTCCCAGTCTGTCTATAGCACGAATAAGAGCTCCCAATATAACCCCATTACCACATCCAGGACACCAGACATGAGGGAATTTCTTATCATGACGCAGATACTTGTGAATGAGCTTTGTCACTTCTTTTACCATTTGTCATTCCCTGTGTATAATATCTTGTTGAAAAGTAACTACTCGGCCGCCGATCTACGCTGATCATCACTGATATTTTTTCTTTTATTATCATGTACAAATCTTGTAACTACTCAGGCACAGAGGGGCAAAGGCACAGAGGCACATAGTTGTCTTGCCTATTTGCCGCTTA
>JAUXFK010000115.1 GCA_030623035.1 Deltaproteobacteria bacterium
TCCATAAATGGCCCTTTTGCCCAATCTCTGTGTCAGGCTCAGATGTAAGGGCACATCGCAATGTGCCCCTACATGTCCATATATTCCTGCGGTTAAAATCTTCGCCTTCCTTGACCTTGTACAAAATTGCTCATTTCTTGATGAACACTATTTATACTTTGAAAAAAGGTTTGACTATACTTTGCCTAAAAGTTATGCTATAGTGCAATGTTAATCTAACCAGAGAGAGTAAAAAGGGGAAGTTAAAGATGGAGAGGTTCAATGTTAAAACCAGCCAACGGATGGAGATGATCGATATAACCCATCATGTTTTAAAGGCAGTTTCAGACAGTAAGGTAACAGATGGGATCTGTTCCATATTTGTTCCCCATACGACTTCGGCAGTCACTATAAATGAGAATGCAGATCCGAGTGTTCCTGAGGATATCGTTATGCAACTCAGCAAGGTTGTCCCCCATAATGACAATTATCGACATGCCGAGGGGAACTCAGACGCTCATATAAAAGCCAGCCTGATTGGATCTTCTGAGACAATCATCGTGGAAAGTGGGAGATTGGTATTAGGAACGTGGCAGTCCGTATTCTTCTGTGAGTTTGATGGGCCTAGAACAAGAAAGTTTTATGTAAAGGTCATAAAAGGGTGATTCAGACTAAAATCCTAAAAACCCCTTGAAATCATGACCGATTTGTATTATTTTGTAATTGTTTAGCCATCTTAAGTAGCTAACGAGATTTTATGATTTGGATCGTCTTTTCCTCACGATTTGAGTCATTTTGAAGATTCTAAATTCGCTACGCTAAATTGCAAATAACTCAAAAATGCTCGTCAAAGACCATCCAAATCATTATCTGGCTAAACAGTTACATTATTTTAAATTAAATGTGAAATTTTGGCCATTACATGTTCTCGTTATTCACTGCAAGTTCGTGTCCATCCAGTAATACACTCTTTTGAAAAATGGGAACAAGCTTACAGCTGTTAACTCAAAAAATTCTTTTATTTAATAAGATATAAGGTGGAAAAATATGAGAATCATTCTATTTACAGGAAAAGGTGGAGTAGGAAAAACAACGGTCTCTGCTGCTACAGCGGTAAAGTGTGCAAATCTAGGTTATAAAACTTTGGTGTTAAGTACTGACTCTGCCCATAGTTTGGCAGATTCATTTGATATAGAAATAGGAAATCAGCCTACATTAATAACCGATAATCTTCATGGTGAAGAGATCGACATTAATTATGAGATCAAAAGAAACTGGGGTCCAATACAGAACTTTATGCAAGATTTCTTAAAGTATCGAGGGTTTGGAAGTATAATCGCTGAGGAGTTATCCGTATTCCCGGGCATGGAGGAGGTATTCAGCCTTTTACAGCTAAAAGACTTTTATGTAGAAGATAGTTACGATGTTATTATTATTGACTGTGCCCCCACGGGTGACGCCTTCAGATTACTTGCTGTTCCTGATATTGCAAAATGGTATATGGAAAGGATATTCAATGTAGAGAGAATCCTTTTAAAGGCAGTAAGACCCGTGGCCAAGCGTTTGGTTGACATGCCTTTGCCTTCCGATAGTGTCTTTGAAAGCATGGAGGGACTCTACAAAAACCTCATCGGTATGAAAGAGCTATTAACGGATATTGAAATTTCCTCAATCAGGCTGGTTATCAATCCTGAAAAGATGGTGATTAAAGAATCCCAAAGGGCATTTACCTTCCTCAATCTATTTGGATTCTCTGTAGATGCTATAATCGCGAATCGAATAATCCCTGAAGATGTAAAAGACCCTTTTTATTCCAAATGGAAAGATATACAGAAAAAACATTTAACAGAGGCCGATGAGTCCTTTCGCCCCCTGCCTATATTTTATTTAAATTTATTGGACCAGGAGATTACCGGAATAGAACTCCTTTCAAAAATCGGGGATAACCTTTACGACAGAAAAGACCCTACGGAAGTATTCTATAATGAGAAACCCATTGATATAACCGAGTCTAACGGCAGTTATTGCCTCTGTATAAAGCTACCTTTTGCAACCAAGGAAAATATAGATATGTGGAAAAAAGGAGAAGAATTGGTTATTAAAGTAGATAAATATAAGAGGAACATTCATTTACCAAGGTTCTTGACCTCTTTAAAGATGGGAAACGTAACCATGGAGGGTAAGGAGCTAAAAATAAGATTTGGAGGTGAGGGAGATGGGAATTAAAGACTCTTTAATTAACTTTTGTCCGTTTAATGGGGTTCTTTCATGGTACCAGGATAGTGAGATGAGAGGGCACCTTTTTAATGCAAGGAGAGAAGTCTTGTTGGCCCTTAAATCATTAATAGATGAGGGGATAGAACGAACTGAGAGAGGAATGGAGAATGGAAAAGCCACTAAGGTCGAAGTAAAATAAAGGATATTTTCCAATAAGGGAAACAGTATAAAATGAAAAGGGATATTTATACCCGGATTTCGTAGAGTGACAAAAAAATCCATAATAATAACTTTTTATAGTGAGTAAAACTTATGAAACTGTTTAACAAAAGAGGCGATGGGGGACAAACCAGCCTTTTATATGGTCAAAGGGTATCGAAATCCGATCCGCGGCCAGAGGCTTATGGAACCCTGGATGAAGCCAATTCTACACTGGGCTTTGCCAGAGCCCTTTCCAAAAATCAAAAAATCAAGGAGATCATACATAGAGTCCAGGAGACTCTATTTGTAGTAGGGGCGGAATTGGCCTCTGACCCACAGCATTATGAAAAACTGAAAAAAAAGATTGAACAGGATGATGTGCTTCAGTTAGAAGATTTAATTGAAGAGCTTGAAGGCCAGGTAAGACTGCCGGATAGCTTTATCATTCCAGGAGGGACCCTGGTTGCTGCTGTCCTGGATATGGCCAGGACTATCGTTAGAAGGGCCGAGAGAAGGGCTGTCGGGTTAAAAGAGGACGGCCTTTTGTCCAACGATAATTTGCTGGCCTACTTAAATAGAACTGCAGACTTGCTCTTCATTTTGGCACGTTATGATGAGACAGTGGATGGGGAAGGTATATGATAATAGACTTTCATACCCATATATTCCCAAAAGAGGTTCGGGAGAATCTGGACAAGTACAGAAAAAAAGACCCTCTATTTCGCCTGATATTCGGCGGGAAAAGAACGAATATGCTTGGTGAAACAAAGAAGGCGAAGATGGTAGGGGTTGAGGATTTGATCGCCGGTATGGACAGGTCAGGAGTGGATAAAAGCGTAATATGCGGTTTTGTATGGTCAGATGATGGATTAACCAGAGATGGAAACAACTATATTTTAGAATCGGTTAAAAGATATCCTGACAGACTTATAGGTTTTACTTCCGTTCAATTAAAGGACAGAGATAAAATGGTTAAAGAAATTGAGCGGTGTGTCGGCCTCGGCGCAAAAGGTGTTGGTGAAATTGTTACAGAACCTCATGGAGTAGCAATAGATGATGAAAAGGTCTTACGCCCAATTGTTGAAGTGTCAAAGAGTCTAAATATCCCCATCATGGTTCACGCAAATGAAACCGTGGGCCATTATTACGTAGGAAAGGCAAAAACAGAGCTGAGTCGTTATTATAATTTTATCCTCTCCTATCCCGACATCGATATAATTCTTGCCCATTGGGGTGGAGGGCTCCTGTTTTATGAATTGATGCCGGAGGTAGCCAGGGCTTGTGAAAGGGTATATTATGATACTGCTGCCTCTATCTTTTTATATACTCCCAGGGTATATTCTGCTGCAGTACACATAATTGGTGCAGATAAGATTCTATTTGGTACGGACTATCCTTTGATAGACCACAGGAGGTATTTTGAACAGATAGAAAATTCCGGTCTTCCTAAGAAAGATATTGACAAGATATATGGGGAAAATGCCGAAAGAATAATGAGGTTATAGAATTTGAAAGATTACCAAAGATATAAATTGGAAAATGGAATGACTGTCATCCTGAGGGAAAACCATTCCGCTCCTGTTACAGCCATAAATGTTTGGGTAAATGTAGGCAGCGGCGATGAGACAAATGAGAATGCGGGCATATCCCATGTGATAGAGCATATGCTGTTTAAAGGAACAGAGAAGAGAGGGCCGGGAGAGATGGCCTATGAAGTAGAATCATCGGGTGGAGAGATAAACGCATTCACATCTTTTGATCAGACAGTCTATTATATAGTGATCGCCAGTAGATTCTTTGATCTGGCCCTTGATGCACTTTCCGATGCTGTAAGATATCCTTCCTTTGCCCCATCAGAATTAGAAAAGGAAAAAGAAGTGATAATGGAAGAGCTAAAACGGGGCGAAGATCATCCCATGGTAAAGTTATCGCAGGCACTCTTTTCCACAAGTTATAAATTACATTCTTACCGCCGCCCGATAATTGGTTTCAAAGATACAGTAAAAGGGTTTACCCAGGACGACCTTCTGGATTTTTATAGAAGATGGTATGTCCCGTCTAATATTACCGTTGTCGCTGTTGGAGATTTCGATAATGATGTTACTATTAAGAAAGTAGAAAGGGCATTTGAAGGTTTCAACTCAAAATACAGTGCTTGCCGTAATCGAGATACAGAGTTGTCTCAAAATGGAATAAGAAGAGCTGTTTTGATTGACAATGTAACTGAAAGCTATGCGAGTATCGTCTTCCATATCCCTGGCATTAGCCATAGAGACTCGTGTGCCATAGACATCCTTTCGTTTATACTGGGTCATGGTGAATCCTCACGACTATTCAATAAGGTGAAAGATAAAAAGGGGTTAGTCCATACGATAGGTTCTTACAATTTTATGCCTGAGGAGCCAGGGCTGTTGATTATAAATATTACAATGGATAAAGAGAAATCTAAAGAGGCATTTGCAAGTATATTAAAAGAAACATATAGACTGAGGTATGAAGATATAGAAGAGGAAGAGTTAGAAAAGGCCAAATTAAACATTGAGAGTGAGTTCGTATATGACAAAGAAACAATGCAGGGTCAGGCCAGACAACTCGGACAATTTGAGGTCATAGCTAAAGATATAGATTTTGAAAAGGACTATATCCGTCGAATACAAAAGGTTAAAAACAAGGACATAAAAAGAGTGGCGAGGAAGTATTTAAACACCAAAAACATGACAGCCGTCTTTCTAATGTCTCAAACAGATGAGGATGTTATTGACAAAGATACGATAAAAGAAATAGCATCAAAAGAAGAGTCCAGGGTGAACCGTCATAAGTTAAAACTTCCTGTAAAAAGGCTTGATGACATTGAAAAAATCGTCATGGAAAACGGGATGACCCTTCTCATTAAAGAGGACCATTCAATCCCACTGGTTGCGATGAGATCAGTCTACATGGGAGGGTTGAGATTTGAAGATAAGAAGTTTAATGGAGTCAACAATTTCATGGCCGAGATGCTGACCAAGGGCACGAAAAGCCTGAGTGCCTCTGAAATTGCACAAAAGATTGACTCCATCGCAGCATATATCAGCGGGTGTTCAGGCAGAAACAGTTTCGGTCTTACCTGTGAAACATTAAACAAATTTTTTGACAGCGGGCTAAGACTCTTTGCAGATATATCTATAAACCCCACATTCGATATAAATGAATTAGAAAAGAAAAGAACGGATATCTTATCCTCACTTAAGCAGCAAGAGGATAACCTTACATCCTATACATTCAAAATATTTTCAAAGACCCTCCATAGCAATCATCCCTACGGTATGAATATACTTGGTACCACGGAATCAATACCAAATATTACCCGGGATGTTTTGAAAGAGTATTACGAGTCATATGCGAGTCCTAAGAATATGGTTCTAAGCATAGTGGGTGATATCAATACGAATGATACAATAGAGAAGACAAGACAGTTCTTCGAGGGACAAGCCTCTCGAGACTTTAAAATCCCCAGGATTCCCAAAGAAACTCCATCAGATTCTATCAAGAATATAGAGGTAAACAAAGATAAAAAACAGGCCCATCTGATCCTTGGTTTTTTAGGGACAACAATTTACAGTCCGGATAGATATCCCCTTGATATTTTAAATACGGTCTTCTCCGGACAAGGAGGAAGACTCTTTGTAAAACTGCGGGATAAACTGAGTCTCGCATATGCAGTCACATCATTTTCAATTGATGGTATAGATCCAGGTTCTTTTGGAGTTTATATCGGAACCAGCCCCGAAAAGATCGATATGGCTTTAGAAAATATAAAGAAGGAGTTGAAAGAGGTCACAGATGAAAAGATAACAGAAGAGGAACTTAAACGGGCAAAGAGATACCTTATAGGAAATTTTGATATCAGCCTGCAGACAAACTCCACCAAAGCAACAAATATGGCTTTATGCGAAAGATATGGTTTGGGATATTCTCATTTCTTGGAATATCCCAAAAGGATTTCCCAGGTAACGAGAGAGGATGTTTTGCAAGCCGCAAGGAAATATATCAACCTGGATCGATATACTCTTGCCATTGTCAGATCGAATAACGACCAATAGTGCGTCAGTTTCCATCTTTTGTCTGAGACCTCCGAAAAAGTCTCCCAATTCGTTTCGACACTGATTTTTAGCTGATCTAAGCTCTCTCCATAGGAAATTAACAGAGTTATGAGGAGGTAATCCTAATGACTTTTGTTTTACCAAAGTACATCCCTCCTGATTTTGCTACTCCATCGTTATCCAATGCCCCGCCAGTGTCAGTAAAACCTGCCCCAAAAGACGGTGTTGCTCCTCAAAATTTTCATGGAACATCAAACCATCCGGAATACATTCACATGGGAAGTGGCAAATGGATTCTTGCACGTGAAAACAGGATGGACTGCGTTATGGTCTTACACGGAGAAACCATTGATATAGTCGAGGCGAGAAGATTAAAAAAAGGAGACCCGGTAGTCGTAGGCAGAACTGAAAATGGGGAGGAGGGGATTCTCGTATATGCAACAGGTTTCAATGACACCAACGCAGATTCCGATGATAAATTTTCGTTCCGCACACGCGGGACCAGAGAAACACCATTTTCCCGCAGCTATGATCAGTTGTACGATCTTTTGCGGTATGAACGTAAAAACGGTCATATTATATGGGTTCTTGGACCTGCAGTCGCATTTGATAAAGACAGTCGCGAAGCTATGCAAGGGCTAATCGAAAACGGTTATTGCCATGCCCTATTGGCCGGCAATGCACTTGCAACCCACGACCTGGAGGCCGCATATTTTCGTACAGGCCTGGGTCAGGATATTTACACCCAGGTCTTGCAACCCCTGGGGCATTACAATCATTTGGACATACTAAATGCCGCTCGTCATGCAGGTTCAATTAAAGCGGTGATAAAAAAGCTTCAGATCAAAGACGGTATTGTTTTTGCGTGTAAGAAATGCAATGTGCCGTATGTATTCGCAGGATCAATTCGTGATGACGGTCCTCTTCCGGGGGTAATTGCCGATGTTTATGATGCTCAGGATGCAATGCGGGCTCATGCCCGTAGCGCCACAACCGTAATCACACTTGCGACTCAGCTCCACTCGATCGCTTTCGGCAATATGACTCCAAGTTATCAGGTTTCAGACGACGATTTCGTTCGTCCTGTTTATTTTTATATTGTTGATATCTCTGAATTTAGTGCGGATAAGCTGGCAAACCGAGGCTCTGCTCAGGCAACTGCAATTTTAACGAATGTTCAGGACTTTATGATAAACCTGTGGAACAACCTGGCAAAAGGTGATTGATCGAAAAACCGGATTTTGAGCAATTGTTTAGCCATCTTAAGGGGCTAACGAGATTTTTATTATTTGGCTAAATAGTTACGATTTTGATCTGTCTTCCAGATGAATACCGACAAAAAGGGGAAAAATGAGCGATGTGATCCGTATCATAGGTGTACCGATGGATTTGGGCCAATCGAAACGCGGAGTCGATATGGGGCCAAGTGCAATTCGTTATGCAGGTCTATCATCACGGCTATCCGAATTGGGCTATCGGATAGAAGATACTGGCAATATCGATGTGCCTGTAAGAGATACGCTGAAAAATGACAGACTCATGCAAGCGATCATTCAGGCATGTAAGAAGGTCTACGAATCGGGTAAACAAGCAATAGCCGCCGGTTGTTTTCCTCTTTTTATCGGGGGGGATCATTCGATTTCAATCGGTACAATTGGTGGGATTACGCACAGTTCACCTTCAGGTCTGATCTGGATAGATGCACATGGAGATTTTAATACATCGGAAACCTCGCAAACCGGAAGCGTACACGGTATGTCTCTGGCCGTATTAAACGGGTATGGCGATATAAAACTGGTTAATACCGGCAGACCTGGAGCCAAGCTAAGGCCTAAAGATATTGTGATGATTGGCGTACGTCAACTGGATGAAAAAGAGCGGACTCAGCTTAAAAAGAGCGGA
Organism: Deltaproteobacteria bacterium; assembly: GCA_030623035.1. GTDB lineage: Bacteria > Desulfobacterota > UBA8473 > UBA8473 > UBA8473 > JAUXFK01. Next base: position 8,382 of record JAUXFK010000115.1, read on the forward strand.
ATAACAATCTATACCATGCGCGATATCGATGAGCAGGGTATTAGTGCTGTGGCTCGAAACGCCCTAAAACATCTAAGCCATTTGCCACGCATTCATGTTAGCCTGGACATGGATAGTCTTGACCCAAAAGAGGCACCGGGCGTTGGTACCCCTGTTCCCGGGGGATTGACCTATCGCGAAGCCCATATGATGATGGAGATCATAGCGGATTCACAGTCTCTTACATCAATGGACATTGTTGAGATTAATCCAATCATTGATCAGTATAATCAAACAGCGAAAATAGCCATAGAACTAGCTGTATCTGCTCTGGGTAAGAGTATTTTGTGAAAGTTGAATCGATGGAATCAAAAAAAGTCTTTTTAACATAACACAATTAAGGTGAATTCTATTTTAAAGAGTAGGTAAGGGGTCGTTATTCAAGATCAGCAGTTGCAATGGCTTTGAAACAAAAGGAGGCTGAAGAATAATATTGTATTTATTGATCAACGTCCCTTTCCTCCGATGTATAAGTAATAGTGATGGAACAATAATAAATAAAGGAGGCAAAAGTATGGCAGAGAAGCGATATTTTAAATTAGATCCAAGTGAAAAAGCTATCTACAAAGTTGCTGGGGGAATATTTTCAGCTTATGTAATTTCTGGGAAGGTTACCGATAACAATGAAAAAGAAATGGAAGACAAGGCTATTGATAAAGCTATATCTTTGGCAAGCAAAGTTGAACGCTTAATTCAGGGTGATGATGAA
>JAUXFK010000137.1 GCA_030623035.1 Deltaproteobacteria bacterium
AGCCTTATGAAACAGAAAGCACTGGCCAAGCTTCAACGGCAATCAAATTTTAACCCGTGCAGAACTCGCATCTAAGTGAGCATAAAGAAAGAACAGCATCCAACTATTAAATTCAGCCGGTAAGCTTTGGAACGATTAACATCCAAGTACAACAAGGCTTTCCCCTGTTCTTTCTTAACGCTCACTAAGACGCTCAAACAGTTGCACGGATTAAAATTTGACCACCGCCTTCGCAACCAAAATTTCAAAAAGCTAAACTTTTACAGTATAAAAAAGTTTGGGCTGAATGTCAATGAATTAGACAGGATGATTTTGAGCTGGTTCAGGATCCCTGGACGACATAATTTCGCCATGCTGAAATCAGGACTATATATCAATCGCTTTTATTTATATTCTTCTTGACAGATAAGCCATTTTATTTAATAAATATTCGGCATTAAAATGCTTGTAACAGTTTAGCATTTTGAAAAGAGATGCTTCAACGACAATCAAATTTTAATCCGTGTAAACTCGCGTCCAAGTGAGCGTAAAGAAAGAACAGTATATCACTATTCAATTGAGTATCTCCATTATTACCTATTTCAGAGATAAAATGTAAGGTAATTCCCTGTTCTTTCTTAACGCTCACTAAGACGCTCAGACAGCACACGCATTAAAATTTGACCGTCGTTAAAGCTTGATGATAGTTTTCTATTTCATAGCGCTAAACTGTTACAAATGCTTTTGGTAAACTCTATTACAAGAGAGGAAGAGATGTGAAATATGAGTTTTCTTGATACTGACAAACGTTCTATTATTATTGGTCTCGACGGGGTACCCGATTCACTTGTAAAGGATTTATCAGCAAAAGGTGTTATGCCCAATATTGGAGCGTTAGCCGAAGATGGTATATTTCGGAGCATGGAGTCAACCCTTCCCGACATATCTTCTGTGGCATGGAGTTCAATAATAACCGGTTTAAACCCGGGTGAGCACGGGATTTATGGTTTTATGGACATTGTGCCCGGGACGTATCGGATATATTTCCCTAATTTTACAAACCTGTGCGGGAAGCCGTTTTGGAATTATACGGAAGGAACCAGATCTGTCATTGTCAATGTTCCCTCAACTTACCCTGCAATGCAGCTAAATGGCATACTCATCTCCGGTTTTGTTGCCCTTGAATTAGAGAGGGCAGTGTACCCGCCTTCTCTGGTTACAGAGCTGAAAAGACTGAAATACCGTCTCGATGTGGATTCTGAGATCGGCCATAAATCACTGGAATTGTTTATCAATGATTTACACAGAACCCTTGATGCAAGAATCGAAACTTACCGTTATCTTTGGGATAAAGAGGACTGGGATTGTTTCATGCTCGTCTTTACCGGTACGGATAGGATTGCGCACTTCTTATGGAATGCATATGAAGAAAGCGACAGTTTGTACCACAAAACCTTTTTACAATACTTTCATACGATTGATCAGATCATAGGAGAGATCACCAGGAGAACAAGGCCTCAAGATTCGCTGATTCTCCTTTCTGACCATGGCTTTGAACGATTAAAGAAGACCGTCTATATCAATTATTATTTGAGGAAAGCGGGTTTTTTAAAGCTGAATAAGATTCCGACTTCATCCTACGATGATATCGGTCAAGGGACTCTCGCTTTTGCCCTTGAGCCGGCCAGGATTTATCTTAATGCAGTCTCTAAGTTTCCTCGTGGCAGTGTAAAAGAGAGTGAACAAGAGTCTATTCTTCGAGATTTAACCGACCTCTTTTATGCCCTTGAAGTTGAAGGGGAAAAGGTGATAAATCGAGTATACAGAAAACAAGAGATATATAAGGGGCCTTTTTTCAACCAGGCTCCGGATTTGGTCTTGCTCCCAAACAGCGGTTTTGATCTGAAGGCCAGACTGCAGGCTGAAACTCTTATGGAATCTACAATTTTTACCGGTAAACATACAAAGGACAATGCATTCTTGATCGTTAAAAGCCCCCAGGATTGTTATGTACCTGAAAACCCCAGCGTTTTCGACATATTTGGGATTTTAAAGGCAATCGAAAATCCAGATTTATCGTATCAATAAGGTTAAGCTTTTGACCTTGACTATTACCTTCTTTTTTTGGTAAAATTTATAATAACCGGCCTGTTTTTGTGGGCTGGCTCATTTAATTTTGGGTAACAGTTTAGCGCTATGAAATAGAAAACTATCATCAAGCTTTAACGACGGTCAAATTTTAATGCGTGTGCTGTCTGAGCGTCTTAGTGAGCGTTAAGAAAGAACAGGGGATTACCTTACATTTTATCTCTGAAACAGGTAATAATGGAGATACTCAATTGAATAGTGATATACTGTTCTTTCTTTACGCTCACTTGGATGCGAGTTTACACGGATTAAAATTTGATTGTCGTTAAAGCATCTCTTTTCAAAATGCTAAACTGTTACAATTTTGGAAGATAATTCGGACAGACCCCTTTCCTATCAACTTTGAAGGCAAAGCAAAATGAATCCTTCAAATAGTCTTTACCTTTCGTTTCGAACACCTGGCTCTCTTCCAAGAAGATATTTGCCTAATTCAGGATTAGCTTTGTCAACTAAGCACTAGTAGGCATAGGAGGATAAAGCGTGAGAACTGCATCAGATTTAGACATATTAGAGTCTTCAAAGGAGGTACATCATCAGGCGAGATATGACGCACTCGTAAGGCAACACAAAGCCTTGGTGGTTGAGCATGAGAAGTTGCTCGCGACTATGGAAGGGATAAAAGCCTCCGATATTTGGGCATCCAAGAAGAACCCTGACTGTGTCTGCATTGTGATCCCAAGTGGCAAGGTGGTTTTTGAGAACAAGCAATTTATTAAACTTATCAGGGAAACTGAGGAGGAGGGGTACTGGTGTACGTCTGGTGACAAAAAGCCAGGTTTACTTAAGGAGCAAATCATACGTACCGTAAAGGAACCGGAAGAGTCCTTCATATTTCCCTTCAAAAAGGAGTATTTTCGAGACCCAACACTCGATAGAGGTGTTAATCGAGTAGAAGCCTTATTTGAACCTTATATTCACAATAAGAAAAGGTATATTTGTGTTATTCTGCAAGATACAACCACCCGCACCTTGCAAGAGAGAAAGCTAGGCGATTTGTCTCTCAATTTTATTAATCCACCTCATGAAGATGTCTTTATACTCGACAAGGATCACAGAATTAATTATGCAAGCAACTCCTTTCTAAAAAAAGAGGGAATGGCTTTAGAAGAGATAGTAGGTCGTTATTGTTACGAGGTGGCCACTTGGAAACTAAATAGGTGCTGTACCAGAGAATTTCAATGCATAGTCCGACAGGTCCACGATACAGGTGAACCTGCAAGGATGGTGAGACGTAGCGTTGGCAAGGATGGTTCATTGAAGTGTACCGATGTCATCGCTATACCAATACGTGATAAACAAGGCAATATAATCCAGGTAATGTGGGCCTTGCGAGATGTCAGTGAGTTTATGGCAACACACGATGCCTTACTTACCTCAGAAAAGAAATATCAAACACTTGTCGAGCAGCTTCCAGTCATTGTATATACAATGACCCTCGAAGAAAAGCCTACCATAACCTTCATTAGCCCTCAGACAAAATCGGTCTTTGGGATTTCTGCAGACGAGATTATAGCCAATCCAAATCTTAGAATGAAGATCATCCATCCAGTGGATCGAGGCAGATTTATAAAAGAATTCCTGAACTGTCGGAAACAAGGAAAGGCCTTTGAGAGCGAATATCGATTAATGAAATCAGACGGAGATATCTTGTGGGTTCATGATCGTGCCACTTTGATCTCCGACGACAAAGGACAGCCACAATATTTTTTGGGGATGATCACCGATATAAATGATCACAAGAAAATGGAGGAAAGGATCCGTTTGCTTTCCTCCCGCCTCTGGAATGTCCAGGAAGAAGAGAAGTCCAGAATAGCCCGTGACTTACATGATGGACTTGGGCAATCTTTGGCAGCGATACTTTACTCCCTTGAAGGTCTTGCAGAATTACTTCCCAACGATATGCAAAGGGAAGAACAAACAATCAAAGAGGTGATTGATTTAATACAAAAAGTCAGCACCGACGTCAGGTGTATTGCTTCTGACCTCAGACCATCGATGTTGGACACCCTTGGGCTCGTCCCCACCTTAAGATGGATGTCCAGGTATCTCCCTGAAAAACACAATATTCAAGTAGATTTCCAGGCCATGGGAATGGAGCAGAAGAAGTTACCATCGAATTTGGAAATCAATATTTTCAGGCTCTTCCAGGAAACGATTAACAATATAATAAAACACGCAAAAGCACAAAGAGTAAACCTCAAACTCATTCATAGGTATCCAAAGATCGTCATGATAATCTCGGATGATGGCCGGGGTTTTGATTTCAACTCAACTCCTCCGGACAATAATCGTATGGGTATTATTGGCATGAGGCAGCGTGTCTCTGCATTGGGTGGCGAATTCAATATAAAATCGGAAGTTGGAAGAGGAACGACTGTTCGCGTAGAGATTCCTTTAAATCAGGGGGAGACATATGAAGGGGATTAGAATCTTGTTAGTCGATGATCATCCCATCTTCAGGGAAGGGTTGAAAGGGATATTAAATGGACAACCCGATATGGAAGTAGTGGGGGAGGCGAGTGATGGATATGGTGCCCTAAAAGAGATCAATCAACTCAGGCCTAATGTCGCAGTAATTGATATAGCTATGCCTGGTCTTAATGGTCTGGAGACAACATCGCTCATAAAGCGATCCCAGCCGGATGTAGAGGTTATCATACTCTCAATGCATCAAAAAGATACCTTTATTCATGAGGCATTCAAGGCAGGTGCCCTCGGTTACGTCCTTAAGGCCTCTTCTAGTGTTGAGGTGCTCAATGCGATTAGGGCTGCTCATAAAGGAGAGTATTTTCTAGGCCCCAATATTGCAGCAAGTGTAATCACTGAATATTTGAAAAGCAAGAAAGATGAGCCTGACGTAAAAGGATATGATCTGCTTACAGAGAGAGAACAGGAGGTCTTTCCCTTGATCGTAGAAGGGTTGTCCAATAAACAGATTGCAGACATTCTCTGTATCAGTGTCAAGACAGTGGAAAAGCACAAGACAAGTATTATACGTAAGCTTGGGGTTAATGACGTTGTTGGTCTTGTGAAGTATGCTATCATGCATGAAATCATAGATACCGAGATTTGGGTGAAGGATCTCCCCTTTAAAAAGTCTAATGGTAGCACTTTCCCTATGATAAAGTAGAAAAATCCTACCCGCAAATTCGTATCTTACCTATAGACACAATTCAATAATCAATGCAATAATTGTAATATAGCTTGAAATTACCGGACTTGTTTGGGTTCCATAAAGTCGCCCAACTCTTTTGAGTTATTAATAGATTGATCAGAGAGCCCTTGCGTTAGATTATCGGTATCCCTCATTAGTTTCGATTGAAAGGGAGTGTAAATCTGCCCATAGCGATTCTGGAATCTGATTATGCCTTACTAAACCCAAGTAAGGGCGCATGCCTGTTCTTTAAGCGTGCGTGAGTCCCTTTCTTAGGAGATGAATCATGACGATCAAGGTAACTGCCCCGGGGAAGAAGACCCTAGAGACGACAGCAGAGATTAGCAAATCCATTAGGGCCTATTATGGGGGTGTAAAGGCTGCCAAAGAGGAAGGTAGACCGGTAATCTGGTCTTTTGGATTGATACCGAGAGAGATATATCATGCACTGGAGGCGCCGGTAATCTACCTGGAACACCTCCCTCTCATGGTAGGGGCGAAACAACTATCCGGTCACTATATACAGATTGCAGAAGAAGAAGGGTTTTCAAGAGATGTCTGTGCCTTCCACAGGTGTTTTTTGGGCTGTTCGGTTGCTAAAGAAAGGGACCTCTATCTCGATAATTTTTTTGTTGATCCAGACCTCATAGTAGCCACGAATCTTCCCTGTATGTCCGAATCCAAGTCTTTCCTTTATTCGGCAGATTACCATAACATTCCTTACTATTTTGTTGATGCTCCTATAAATACTTGGGGCGAAAAGATCCCTGATTATGCCATCGAGTACTTTGCCGGCCAGTTGAAGGGAGCCATAGACTTTATGGAAGAACATGGGTTAAAGTTAGATTGGGACAAACTCAAAGAAGCAGTTCGCCTTTCCAAACAGCTGGTTGATCTCTGGCGGGAAATAGACGACTGCAGGAAGGCTGTTCCTACTCCAATGGGCACAGTCGATGGTCTCACTGCGGCTTTTCCACTGATTCAGCTACCCGGGACCAAACTGGGTGTCACACTCTTTGAAAGGTTACTCGCAGAGCTTAAAGAGAAGGTAGAAAGAAAGGAGGGCGTTCTTGAAGACGAGAAGTTGAGGTTAATGTGGTTTGGGGTGCCACCCTTTTACAATATGGGACTTATGAACTATGTCGAGAAATATGACGCTGTTGTTGTGAAGAGTATGGTAGAGTATATAGCAGGGGGAGGATACGACCCTTCTATTATGGACCCGGAGAAGCCCCTTGAGAGTCTTGCGTACAAGGCATTGGTTGACATAGTGAATCCGATATCTACAAATATGGTGGAATTTATCGTGCAGGCTGTTAAAGATTTTAAGATCGATGGACTTATTGGAGTGGTCAAGAGGAGTTGTGGTCTCTTGCCCGGATATATGAGACTGGCCAAAGATGCTGTATATGAAGGGGCGGGTGTACCGACAACGATCTTTGATTTGGATGGTTTAGATATAAGGGAATATGATGATGCTGCTTCAAAGGCCAACCTTGATTCATTTATCGAAGCCCTACTGGCAAGCAAAAAGGAGGTAATCGATGGGAACTCTTAAGAATCAACTCTACAGTCCAGATATTTTTTGTTTCATGCTGCCATTGGAAGTTAAAGATGGCAGAGGTTTTTCTTTTTTGATATAATTATTGATGATTATAAAGTTAACTCTAAAGAATAAACTCCCTATTTATGGTAGGTTACAGATTTGACAGTTAGGAAGGGCATAGATTTTCCTAGAATTGGCAATCGATCTTTTTCTTTGATTTTATTAAATCCTTTAATTTCAATTGGTTAGTGCTCAGAGATATCTTTATAATCATTTAATATTAAGTGTTTAGCATATCGTGCAGGGTGATAAGCTCTTTGACTTCATATTCCATTTTTTTTGCCGGCAGATTGATAATGATCTCGTCTCCAACCTCTTTATTTAATAGTACTTTTCCAACTGGTGAAGCTACGGAAATCTTCCCTTTTTTGGGATCGACTTCTTCGGGAGTGACAAGCTCATAGGTAACTTCCTGACCTGTATTCAGATCCTCTAATAAGACCTTTGAACCAAAAGCAATCTTGTCCTTTGGCAGGTTTTCTATTTTTATTAAGGAGACAGCGCTTATCCTTTCGTGTATTTGGGCAATCCTTGCCTGAAGGAAGGTCTGCCTTTCCTTTGCAGCCTGGTATTCTGCATTTTCTCTCAAGTCACCATGGGCTGCTGCCTTTTGGAGTTCCTTTGGCAGTTCTATAACCAGTTCCCTTTCCAGGCGTTTCAGTTCTTGTTCCAGTTGTTTTACAATGGCAAGTTTAAGCATGCAATTTCTCCTTTAACGAAATCCTCCAACGCCGTTAAGTGGCAATAAGTTCGTTAAATAGTTTGATTCGATACTGAACCGTAGCTGAGTAATACGTCATTTTTCCAGACAGCCAGCATTATAGTATATCTTTTATAGTAACAGTTTAGCTCTTTAAAAAGAGATGCAAGAAGCGGCAATCAAATTTTAATCCGCGTAAAACTCGCATCAAAGTGAGCGTAAAGAAAGAACAGTATATCGCTATTAAATTCAGTAGTTCCA
>JAUXFK010000077.1 GCA_030623035.1 Deltaproteobacteria bacterium
ACAAAGGAAGAGCTGCCTTGCGATGGATTAAAAAAGAAGAATGGGGGTTCATTTTGGCAATAGGAGATGACTGGACGGATGAGGATATTTTTGATGTCCTTCCAAATAGTGCGTATTCTATAAAGGTCGGTTTGAAACCCTCTTTGGCCAGATTCAATCTCGATTCTACGGGCAGTGTGTTTTCCTTATTACAGGGATTGTCGTAAGGAGGTATTAGATAATGCATGTTTTAGAAGACTATAGAAAAATAGTAGGGACCGATGTAATCGGAGAGATTCATAAAAAAGCAGGAAACCTTTATAATACTAATATATTACATATCAATTCTACTTATCAGGGAGGTGGCGTAGCAGAGATTTTAAGCAGCCTTGTACCCCTCATGAACGACATAGGAATCGATACAGGCTGGAGGATATTGCACGGCAACCCTGACTTTTTTACCATAACCAAGAAATTTCATAATGCTTTGCAGGGAGAACCAATACACTTTACAGAAAGGAAGAAACGGTTGTATTACCAGGCGAATGGAGACTTCTCTACATACACGCATATAGATCATGATTGTGTTATTATCCATGATCCTCAACCCCTTCCCCTCATAAGATTTTATCGGAAGAGACAGCCGTGGATTTGGAGATGTCATGTAGATTTATCGAATCCAGATCAAAAACTCTGGGAGTTCCTTACGGATTTCATACTCAGATATGATAAGGTTGTACTTTCGAATGTTAACTATAAAAAGATGGATCTTCCAGTAGACCAGACGATTATCTATCCTGCTATCGATCCCCTCTCATCGAAGAATATAGAGATTCCTGAGAAAGACGCATTGAGGTGTCTTAAAAAGTTTGGTGTAAAGGCAGATAAGCCGCTTGTAACACAGATATCAAGGTTTGATAAGTGGAAAGACCCGGAAGGTGTTATCAAAGTATTTCGACTCGTAAAAAAAGAAGTCGATTGTCGATTGGTACTATGTGGTAATATGGCAACGGATGATCCTGAAGGGTCTAAGATATATAGGAAATTATTAAAAAGGGGGAATGATTTAATTGAAAGTGGGGATTTAATACTGATAACCGATCCTTCAAGTTCAAATTCTTTCTTTATCAATGCCCTTCAAAGGATTTCTGCTGTTATTGTACAGAAATCCACAAAAGAGGGTTTTGGGCTTACTGTTACGGAAGCAATGTGGAAAGGAAAGCCTGTTGTAGCTTCAAATATAGGCGGAATACCACTACAAATAACAGATGGAGAAAGCGGCTTTTTGTTACCCCCCCACGGAATAGATGGATTTGCGGATAGGATTACAAAGCTCTTACAGGATCCTGATCTGGCAGAGAGAATAGGTAATAGAGCGAGAGAGAAGGTACTTAAAAAATTTCTGATAACAAGAATGCTGGGGGATTACTTAGGCTTGTTGAGCGAGATGTTGGAGAACAGATGAGAATGACCCGTATCAGCATTATTTCCATTCTTACATTAACGATTCTGCTTATTTTTTTGGGGTATTCATACTCTGAAGATATTATATTTGAAGGGCAAAAGCTCGGGAAAGGGCCCGTTGAGATAAAGGCAGATCGGTTAGAATACGATGGGATTACAAATACATACAAAACCGAAGGAAATGTAGAAATCGTCCAGGATGGCATAGTAATAACGGCAGACTCTGTAATGGTAAATCTGCAGACCAAAGAGGCGGAGGCCATTGGGAATATTACCCTGATCGAAGGGGAAGACATCCTTAAAAGTGATAGGATAGAAATAGACCTGGGTTCCCAAAAGGGTACTATATATAATGGGACTCTATTCTTTAAGAGAGAGAATATTCACTTTACAGGAGATAAGATCGAAAAACTCGGCAAAGATATTTATCGCATAATTGATGGAGAATTTACTACATGTGATGGCGATTCTCCTCCATGGAAATTCAGATGCAAAGAAATGAACGTTACCTTAGAGGGTTATGCTACCTTTAAACATTCTTATTTTTTTATAAAAGGGTTACCTGTTTTATATGTTCCGTATCTAATCTTCCCTGCTAAGACAAAGAGACAGACTGGTTTATTAATCCCTTCTGTGGGGTTTAATGAAGATGAAGGGGCAAGGCTGGTTCTTCCTTTCTATTGGGTCATATCCGATAATATGGATGCCACTTTTTCTTTGGATAACAGAAGCAAAAGAGGGATGGGTGAGGCAATGGAGTATCGTTATCTGTTAAGCAAGAATAGCACCGGAAACCTCTATTTTTATCATATGGAGGAGTTGAGTCGTTACCGGGAGTGGAAGGAAGCCCAAAAAGGTGAGGCGCTTATCAGTTCTCCAGACAGATGGGTAGCAAAGTATCAGCATGAGAAATATTTTGATCCGACTTTCACAGCTAAGATAGATATTAGCGGCATAAGTGATAGAGACTTCTATAGAGATTTTAGTGAAGATGTTGATGATCGATCCAAAGAAGTACTGGAGTCGAATGTTTTTGTGACGAAAGTCTGGGAACGGTTCGATTTGAGTTCTGTTTTTGAATATACAGAAGATCTGGAAAGGGAGGATAAGACCACCTTACAGAGACTGCCTGCTATAGAGTTTAATGCTTTACCTCAGAGAGTTTTTGGTTCCCCTATTTTTTATGGTTTTAAGTCTACCTATGATAATCTCTGGAGGGAGGAGGGGCAGAAAGGTCAGAGGATAGATATTTATCCAGAGATACTTTACACCTTTTATACGGATTATTTTGAGTTAAAGCCTGAAATCGGGGTAAGGGAGACCATTTATAAACTGGATGAAGAGGATGATAAATTTCCAAATAGAGAGATTTACAATGTCAAACTGGGATTATCCAGTACGATTCAAAGGATGTTTGAAGTTGATGCTGAAAGGCTTAAGAAATTAAAGCATTCTATTAAACCGGAATTGTATTACAAATATATACCGGATGTAGATCAGGAAGATCTTCCAAACTTTGATCCTGTTGACAGGATCAAAAAGACGGATTCCATTACCTATTCTCTTACAAGTGACATCATCGGGAAGATATATGAAGTAGCTCATAACAGTTATTATCATAAGTATGTAAGGTTGAAAGTCAGCCAGGATTATGATTTCATTGAGGCAAGGAGGGATTTGGAATCCGTTGATGATTTGCGCCGCCCCTTTTCTCCGATCTCAGGCGAGATAGATGTAAACCCTACAAAAAATATTTCATTAAGGTTAGATGGGAAGTATGATGCTTACGATAGTTTTTTTAACACGTATAATATATTAATGGGCTTAAAAGATGGACGGGGAGACTTTATTGATTTTGATTATCGGAATACAAAGGATGAGCTTGAGGATATCGGCACAAAGCTTAAGCTTGTAGTGACGGATTCAGTCAACTTGAAAGTAAAGAACAGACACTCGATTTTCAATGACCTGTCTCTTGAGACAGTATTTGAACTTGAATATAAAGCACAGTGCTGGGGAGTAAGAACGAGTTACTCAGACAGGGCAATCGAAGATGAGGATAGGAGAGAGCAGAGTTTTATGGTTGTGTTTTCCCTTAAGGGTGTTGGAGATATTGGAGGATGATTTTAAATAGTGTCCATCCATAAATGAGAAATTTTGTCCAAGGTCAAGGAAGACGAAGGTTTTAACCGCAGGAATATATTGACATATTCCGAGGATTAAAATCTGAGCCTGACGCAGAGATTGGGCAAAAGGGCCATTTATGGATGGACACTAAATAAATACAGGAGGGGTTTGTTATGGCAAGTGTAGTATTTTTTTCGGACTTACGAGTGACTCCCAGGGAAAATATCTTTTTTAAGATATCTTCTCTGTTGGATAGGGTAGACTTAAAATCCAGGATTAAGAAAGGAAATCTGGTAGCGATTAAGATGCATTTCGGTGAAAGGGGAAACACAGCCTATATAAGCCCGGTTTTAATAAGAAAGATTGTAGACGCAGTAAAGGGATATGGAGGGAAGCCGTTTCTTACGGATTGTAATACCCTTTATAATCTGGATAGGGGTGATGCTGTGTCACATCTCGTAACCGCAATTGAGAACGGTTTTGACTATGCTGTGGTTGGTGCACCTTTGATAATTGGTGATGGACTAAAAGGCGGTAGCGCTTCTAAGGTACGTATCGATAAAGAAATATTTAAAGATGTGAGTATTGGAGATGATCTGTATTATAGTGATAACATTATCAGTGTGGCGCATTTTAAGGGGCATGATCTTTCCGGTTTTGGGGGTACGATAAAGAACCTGGGTATGGGAGGCGCCTCTCGTGTAGGAAAACTCCAGCAGCACTCCAATGTCAAACCAGTGGTCAAGAAGAAACTCTGTATTGGTTGTGGTGAATGCATTGAATGGTGTCCTCAGGGAGCGTTATCGATTGTAGATAAAAAGTCGAAGATTGATACCGAGAGATGTATCGGCTGCGGGGAGTGTTTTTTAATATGTAAACAGGGAGCCATTCAAGCAAACTGGAATGAAACAAGTACCATGTTACAGAAGAAGATGGCGGAGTATACCCTGGGGGTGTTGAAGGGGAAAGAAAAGAGGTCTATATTTATAAATTTCTTAACCCATATAAGTCCTGCCTGTGACTGTTATCCCTGTTCCGATGTGCCGATAGTTTCTGATATCGGTATTGTTGCTTCAATTGATCCTGTAGCCATCGACCAGGCATCAGTGGACCTGGTTAATAAACAAGTGGGGAATAAGGCTTCAGCCTTAAAGGCCAATTTTGATCCAGGAGAAGATAAATTCAAAGGGGTGTATCCACATTTGGATTGGGAGACTCAATTGCATTATGGGGAAGAAATCGGGTTGGGGTTAAGGGATTATGAGTTGGTAGTACTCTAGTGTCCATCCATAAATGGCCATTTTGCCCAATCTCTGCGTCAGACTCAGATTTTAATCCTCGAAATATGCCAATATATTCCTGCGGTTAAAATCTTCGCCTTCCTTGACCTTGAACAAAATTTCTCATTTATGGATGGACACACTGTAGTTCTATTTGATTGAGATAATTTTACCAACTCTTTGCTGTTCCGCCATAGAAATATCAACTGGATGATATTTACACCTCTTTAATAAATGGTTAACCTTTCCACAAGCCTTTTCCGGCCTGTTATTCATCTCGCTGATATGGAACAGGATGATATGCTTGAGACCTTTATGGTATATCTCTTTAATAAGGGTACTGGTCTGTTGGTTCGATAGATGCCCCAGACGACTTTTAATCCTCTGTTTTATTTGCCATGGATAAGGTCCCAGTTTTAGCATTTCTTCATCGTGATTCGATTCCAATACAAGTAAATCGCAGTTTTTTAATCTCTCAATCACCAGCTTTGTCGCAAATCCAAGATCTGTTGCGATGCCTATCTTTATTTCTTTGTATTTTATTGTGAAGCCGACCGGATCCGCTGCATCATGGGGAACTGAAAATGGCTGAAACAAGAGATCTTTAACAGAAAAAGATTCCCCTGACGTAAATTCTCTCACATTAACTTTGTTTGTGAGACTTTTTATATTAGAAAGGGTTGGGTAGTTTATGCATATCGGTAGGTTTGACTGACGGGATAATGCCTGGAGCCCACGAATGTGATCTGTGTGTTCATGAGAGACGATGATCGCATCGAGGTCTTCTCCATTAATACCTATATTTTTAAGTCTCCTATGGATTTCTCTTCCACTTAAGCCCGCATCAATAAGGATATTTGTCTTATCGACTCCAACATAGATTGCATTCCCTTTGCTTCCACTTGCAAGGCTACATATGGTTAATTTGATCTTGACACCTCTCCTGCTTTATAAATATTTAAAGGGCTATAATGTATTCATAAATAATTTATACCACAATATATAGTATGTCAAGGAAAAATTAACTCTAAATGATTTAAAACCCCTTGACTTTAAACGGTATTTGAGATATAAAATAATATATTTGATTCGCCCTGAAAAAATTCCCTTTTGTGCAACCTAGAAGCATAATTTTTTACCCATCTAGGACTCGCTCCATACGTTTTCTTAAACTCGCCTTTCAGGCTCAAAAAACCTGAAAATGCCTAATTTTCGCTTCATCTGGATGGATGCTCCAAAAATTCTGCCAATATCTGATTAAAAGGAAATTTCGTAACTGTTTAGCCAAATCATAAAATCTTGAAAGATCCTTAAGATGGCTAAACAATTACGAGTATTTTCGTTTTTCAGGGCGGAAGAATCGGTTTTGTTAAAGGCTGATGTTAAGGGCTGGTTATGTGCTTTTTAAATTAAAGTGTTCTATTATCGGAGGGTTCATGAACAAGTCTGGATTAGCAAAGCAATTGAGTATACAGGCTGATATCACTAAAAAGAGAGCAGATGAGATTATTAATATATTCTTTGATAGCCTAACAGAAGCATTGATAAATAATAATCGTATAGAAATCCGCGGTTTCGGTAGTTTTGTTATTAGGGATTATCCTTTATATATCGGAAGAAACCCAAAGACAGGGGAAAACATTGAAGTCACAGCAAAAAAGATTCCCTTTTTTAAAGTTGGTAAGGAATTAAAGGAGAAGATTAATAGTTAAGTTTGCCCACCAATCTACACTTTTCGAATCTTTTTGTGCCCTCCGTTTTTGGCCGGTTTAAAAGAAGGCAGCTTGAGGCCGGGGTAAAGGTGGCTCATTCCTTATTTTTACTGCTTTTCATTCGGAGTAACCTCAAAAATCGTTTTATCTACTATATTCAACTCTAAACGGTCCAAATCAATTGGTCATTTTATAATTTTAATCGTAACAGTTTAGCTTTTTGAAGCTTGGCCAGTGCTTTCTGTTTCATAAGGCTAAAATAATACTTTCAATCTAAATGGAGCAATCGCGTCTTTTTCAAAGGCAGCCTATTGACGATTGCTTTTAAAGCACTGTGTTGCGAATTATTGAGAAGATATTGATGGAACAAGATGATATTTATAGGATAATAAAGACTCTCAGAGAAGAGTCCGTGCAGTGGAAGGATCCTGCAGTAACTATGATAGCGGATATATCAACGGATCCTTTTAGAGTATTAATATCATGTATGCTCAGCACGAGAACCCAGGATGGAACGACACTGAAGGCATCAAAACGGCTTTTTCATATTGCAGATACGCCGGAAAAGATATTAAAGCTTAAGGTGAGCGAGTTAGAGGAGATTATATATCCGGTAGGCTTTTATAGGAATAAGGCTCGTTATATCCTTACTGCCTGTAAAGAACTTATAGAGAAATATGAATCTCAAGTACCGGATGAGATAGAAGCGCTTCTTAAATTGCCGGGAGTTGGAAGGAAAACAGCCAACTTAGTCGTCACCAAAGGGTATGGGAAGCCTGGTATATGTGTAGATACCCATGTCCATCGTATCTTCAATCGCCTGGGATATGTAAATACAAGCAACCCTCAGCAAACAGAATTAAACCTGAGAAAGAAGCTACCCAAAGAGTTTTGGATAGAAGTCAATGACCTTTTGGTATCTATGGGGCAAAATATCTGCCGTCCTATCTCTCCTAAATGCAGTAATTGTTTTGTGGAGAGTTTCTGTGATAAAATCGGAGTGATTAAAAGCCGATAGAGTCTATTTCATTATTGATAGGAATATACCTGCTGCTACTGCAGAACCAATAACACCAGACACATTGGCCCCTAATGCATGCATCAAAAGGTAGTTTTTTGGATTTGCCTCCTGGCCTAATTTGTGTGATACTCGTGCTGCCATAGGTACTGCGGATACGCCTGCCGACCCTATCAGTGGATTTATCTTCTCTTTGGAAAATAGATTCATCAATTTAGCCAACAGTATTCCACTTGCTGTTCCTGTCCCAAATGCAACCATCCCAAGCAGCAGTATATAAAGGGTTTTTAACTTGAGGAAGACTTCAGCATTCATAGTTGCGCCAATACACAACATCAGAAATATAGTAACGATGTTCATCAACTCGTTTTGTGAGGAGTCTGCCAGTCTTTTTACTACGCCGCTTTCTTTAAACAGATTCCCTAGCATAAACATTCCTATGAGTGGGGCAGCCAGCGGGACAAATAGCAAAATGACGATAAGCCCTATCAAAGGGAATATAATCTTTTCGATTTTTGACACTGGACGCAACTGCTTCATAACTATTTTTCTTTCAGCTTCTGTTGTAAGAGCCTTCATTATTGGTGGTTGGATGATAGCTACCAAGGCCATATATGAATATGCTGTAACTGCGGTTATCCCCAGGAGGTGGGGTGCCAGCATCGCTGTTGTGTAGATGGTTGTCGGGCCGTCCGCACCACCAATAATTCCAATAGAACAGGCCTCTGATAAGCTAAAACCCGCCAGAATCGCTCCCCAAAATGCAAGGTATATCCCGACCTGAGCAGCAGCACCAAAGAGTAATGTCCTGGGATTTGCTATGAGAGGACCAAAATCGGTCATAGCTCCGAGGCCTAAAAAGATCAGCGGAGGCAGTAAATTCCAGACATAGAGGCCATAATGGAAAAAAACGCCTAAAATCCCTGAGCCCTGGACGTCCTGGGTAAAAACCATTATGCGGGTAAGAGGCAGATTTGCGAATATTATACCAAAGCCTATGGGCAGCAATTCATAGGGTTCCATCTCCTTTGCAATTGCCAGATAAATGAATACGAAACCGACGCAAATCATTATAATTTCACCGAAACCAATATTATAAAAACCGGTTTTTGTTAAGATTGAGTAAAAACTAATATCAGACACTTATGGTCACCTCGTTTAATATGAAAATTCAGATTGAAGACATAACCGCCAATTTCTCAAAAAATGGGAGTCATTTCGCTGCGTTAGATGGGAACTTTTGCGAAATTATTCCAATCAACTTAATAAATAACATTAAAATACCCATAATAATAAAGACACCTAAAATCCCGAACATGGTTATTTTACATCCCAATAGCCAAATTGTCATTTAATTGTCCTTTCTAATTAGTGTCCATACGGAAATGGCCCTTTTGCCCAATCTCTGTGTGAGGCTCAGATGTAAGGGCACATCTCACTGTGCCCCTACATTTTCGAATACCAGAAAGAAGATGGATAATGTTTTAATATATACATGAATTCTTAGTTTTAGCGAAGCATTTTACTTTATATTATATAAGAATGTCAACAATTTTGAGTCGAGAAAAGCAGAAAAGAACTTGTTGAAAGATATGTCTCGTGTCAAAATAAAATCAAGAACCCCCTCATGTCTCTATGCTTAAAAACACGTTGACAAGGTCGATTTGTTATATATAATGTTTTGACCTTTAATAAGGATTAAGAATTGAAAAAGTCAGTTGCCCAAATAATATTTTCACTTTGATTCTAAAAGGATAAGGAATAATGGAGAAGGCCAGGATTAAGAAGCTCAAGGAATTTCAAAACAGGTTATCTTATAAGTTCAAGGATTTAAATCTTCTAAACCATGCATTTACTCATAGGTCTTTTGCAAACGAGAAGAAAGATGAGTCAATGCAGGACAACGAGCGGTTAGAGCTTTTAGGAGATGCCGTACTCGATGTGGTGATTACGCATTTGTTGATGGACAGGTTTCCTCAATATACAGAGGGAGACCTGTCTAAGGCCAGGGCTTCCATAGTAAATGAACAAAGACTCTCTGCTGTTGCAAGAGAAATGAGACTGGGTGATTATCTTTTTTTAAGCAAAGGAGAGGAACAGACGAATGGGAAAGACAAAGATTCTATACTGGCAGCAACTTTTGAGGCAGTTGTGGCATCTATGTACCTGGATCGAGGCTTCAAGAAAGTATTCAGGGTAATAGCAAGGCAATTCTCAGTGATTTTGGCTGAAGAGGATAAAGATTTTTACAAGGATTTTAAGACCCGGTTTCAGGAGTATTCCCAGAGGGTATTAAAAAAAACGCCCAGATATATACATACAGGAGAATCAGGGCCTGATCACGACAAGACATTTCATGTTGATATCTTGATAAAAGGAAAAATCCTGGGAAAAGGTTCGGGTAAAAGCAAAAAGGGGGCGGAGCAGGAAGCTGCAAAGGAAGCATTGGAAGTCCTTGTTGGCACAGACAAGATTAAATAACCATTTAAAACAATATACGAAGCTAAAAGGGAGATGAAAGTAGTATGTGTCATTTCATTATTCCCATCTTTGTACCCCATATGGGATGCCCTCATAGATGCATTTTTTGTAACCAGAGGAGGATTGCTGGGGTATCCGGTTCTTTAGTAACTCAGGATTCTCTTGAGGATACCGTAAAGCTCTATCTGCGAACCAAGCCGAAAAAGGAGGGGATGAAAACTCAGATTGCTTTTTATGGAGGTAGCTTTACAGGAATGGACTTAAACGTTCAGGAGTCTTTACTCTGCAGTGCATACAGTTTTATAAAAGATGGGAAAGTGGATTCCATTAGGGTTTCAACACGTCCGGACTGTATTGATCCTGACATTGTATCTTTTTTAAAGGCTTATAAGGTCGGGACGATCGAGCTGGGCGTTCAGTCAATGGTAGATAGGGTATTGATGCAATCCAATAGGGGGCATACCTCTTACGATACATTGAAGGCCGTAAAGACCATTTCAAGGAATGAATTAGAGCTTGGACTTCAAATTATGCCTGGTTTACCAGGAGATACTCCTGAACTTATACTCCATACTGTAGATAGGGTTATTGAGATGAAACCGGATTTTGTTCGTATCTATCCTACCATGGTTATAAAAGATACCCCGCTGGAAGAGCTTTATTTAAAAGGGAGTTTTGAGCCAATGACGTTGGATGAGGCGATAGATATTTGTAAAGAGGCCCTTCTTCGATTTAAAAATGCAGATATTCCGATAGTGAGAGTAGGATTGCAGCCGACTCCTGAGTTGGAAAGAGAAGGAACCATTATCGCAGGCCCAAGCCATCCTTCATTTCGTCAGCTTGTGGAGTCTGCCATCTTTTTTGAGATGGCCAAAAGACTCATAGAAAAATGCACGACACTGGATAAAAAGCCGACTTTTAGTGTCAATCCAAAAGAGTACTCCTATTTTTGTGGTCAAAAAAACAAAAATATTGCCAAACTCAAAGAAAGATATAAATTAAAAGAGATAAATGTCATGCCTGAGATGGGAGTTAAGAAGGGGGCGCTTGGATTATTAACAGGCACTTCTATGTCCTGTATTGACTCTAAGGAGCTTCTTTAAAAGACCCGCAAATGTAAAAAGAGAGTAACAGCTTAGCTTTTTGAAATTTTAGTTACTAAGGCGGTGGTCAAATTTTAACCTGTGCAACTGTTTGAGCATCTTAG
>JAUXFK010000148.1 GCA_030623035.1 Deltaproteobacteria bacterium
ATCTCCATTATGACCTATTTCAGAGATAAAATGTAAGGTAATCCCCTGTTCTTTCTTAACGCTCACTAAGACGCTCAGACAGCACACGCATTAAAATTTGACCGTCGTTGAAGCTTGTTGATAGCTTTCTATTTCATAGTGCTAAATTGTTACGAAAAGGTATATAGGGAGATTTGCCATGAATATTGAAGAACTGACAAAGAAGATCAATATGAAACTCTTAAAAGAAGAGGGCAAAAAACGAGGCATAAGAACCAGTTGTGTTAAGAAGATCGATATTGCAAAAAAACTTCCCAAAGAGGTGTTGGAGGAGATGGCTTCTAAGGCGAACAAGTGAGAATATAAACATAAAAAGATTGTAATTGTTTAGCCAGACTAAAAAGCTCGTCCTGGAAAAATTCCTTTTTCGCTGTGTCGGCTAACATAAAGGTTTATCTGGTTTAAACACTTACAATAATATTTATTTTTTAAAGGAGGTGAACAATGGTTCAAACCTTTGTGGACAACAGGATACTCTGCTATACAAAGAATATTCATGCAGGTGCGGAAATGCTGGATAATGGAAACAGCATGGCCAGGGTAAGAGTAGATGACACCTTTCTCTCTGCTGAATTGGAAATGGAAGTCAAATTGCCTGATTTGAAGATCGAATCTATAAAAGGCAGGATTATTCGATCTTTTGCTGAAGAGTGCAAAGATAATGCCGAGGTTTTGCAACGTGCAGTTGGTATGCGTGTAGGCCCGGGTATTACAAGGATGGTTAAGGAAACAATAGGAGGGTCTAATGGATGCAATGTCTTTGCGGATATGATCCTCGAAGGCTGCAATGCGGTGATAATGGGGTTTACAGTGGATGAGCTGGACAAACAGCTTGCAGCAGATGACGATGAAGCTTTTGGAGATGTACTTAAGGATATGTTAGAGAATAATCCAAGGATTGCAAGCTGTATAGCATTCGCAGAAGGCAATGAACTGAGAAGAAGATTGGGGGTATAGAAGATGTTTGAATTTACAAGGTCAAAGTCCATAGGTGTGGAAAAAAGGGAAGAAGGCATCTATTTAGTGCATGGATTTCTCGACGATAATGTTTATACAATAGAGCTGGACCTGGAAGTAAAGACTCCAGAATTTACTGTAGTCAGTGCAAAAGGGTATATGAAGCGGTTCACTACCCCTGAATGTCCCAAGGCACCAAGCATATTGGATGATACTGTGGGGCTTCAGATAGGCAGTTCTGACTTTGATATGAAGATCAAGAAGCTTGTCGGCAGGGGAGGATGCCGCCATCTGGCGGATCTCTTTATTGAGTGCTGCAATGCTGTTTTCCCGGCTTCTTTACAGGTTCATTGGAAGGACGCTAGATCCAATGAGATTAGTAAAGACGACTTTATTAAGAGCTTGATGAGCAATGAGCCTAAAATAAGAGACAGGTGTAAAACATATTCCAAAGATGGCGAACTGGTTAAAAGACTGGGGGTTTCGTGGTGAGCAAGATGGTAATTGATCTGCATGTTCATACAAAGAGTTTTTCTCCTTGCAGCGAGATGGATCCGGAAGAAGCGGTCTTAGAGGCAAAGAGGATTGGACTGGACGGGATATGCTTTACAGAGCATAATAAAACATGGCCGGATAAAGAGGTTTCTAAGATTAAGGATAAATCCGGGATATCTATCTTCCATGGAATTGAGGTAGATACTACAGAAGGACATGTATTGGTTTTTGGACTTTATAGGGATTTTCAAGGAATTACCCCTATCGAAGAATTGCGTCGAATGGTTGTTGAGGAAGATGGATTTATGATAGCAGCCCATCCATTCAGGGGTTTTTTGTTGTTTGGGTATTCCAAATTACAGATGGATATAGATAATGCCTGCAATAATCCTGTATTTAAATTCGTTGACGGTATGGAGGTATTGAGTGGGAAACAGACGCCAAAAGAGAACGATTTTTCACTTAAGGTATGTGAGAGGATCAATAAAAGGGGGGTAGGTGGAAGTGATGCCCACACCACAAAGGATATCGGAAAATATGTCACAGTCTTTGAAAATAAGATAGAAGGACAAGCAGACCTTATAAAAGAGTTAAAGGCCGGAAGCTTTAAGGCTGATTATTTTCGAAAGACCTGAGGATTAACTCTTTATAACTCAGAGTCGAGGAGGGGAAAATGGAAAACTGGGAGAGTATAATTAGAAGGATGGAGCTGCTTTTACGACTCAAGACCTTTCCGGTAGGCTTCAAACTCTTGGAGGATGCCAAAGAGATAGAGGGAAACAAGTGGATACGCCGCCCTGTAAAAAAGTTTACCCTCTGTCAGCTTATAACGATAGTTCGCACTTTTGACTGGACTGTAGGGGCTACTGCCGATGAACTTATTGGGCCTGGGTGTAGTGGCATGATCGGATTAGAAGAAAAACCGGATTTTATTAAAGATGGAAGTTTCCGGTCGATTGTGTGGTGTAAAACAAAAGAAGATGCCAGGAAATGCGAAGACCAAATGCCGAGTATACCGGTTGGGAAATACAATGCAGTACTGGTTGGTCCGTTGGTCTACGGCCCTTTTGATCCGGATATTGTCCTGATATACGGAAACCCTGCCCAGATGATAATACTGATCAACGCCCTTCAATTCGAAGACTATGAACAGTTTCAATTCTTTTGTGTTGGGGAATCAGCATGTGCAGACTCCATTGCGCGGTGCTACTTAAATAAAAAACCGTCTCTTGCCATTCCATGCTATGGAGAGAGGAGATATGGACATGTACAGGATGATGAACTGGTAATGGCGTTGCCTGCTTCATGGATGAAAAAGGCATTGTCTGGCCTGGAAGAACTGTATAACAGGGGTATTCGGTATCCTATTTCCCATTTTGGGGCACAGGCTGATCCACTCCCTGGTTTCCCTCCTGCTTATCACCTTTTATGGGGTGGATCAGAAGAGGATTCGGGGTTTAAGAGATTTGATAAATAGGAGAAGTGGCAATTTCTGGATGTATACTGGTTAATCGAAATAAAAACATACTTGACATTGTATATATATCAATGTACATAAAAAATATTGGTAACTACTCAGGTGGGTAGGCTGAAGACTGTTAGCTCCTTCAGCCTTCAGTCTAAACAGCTTCAGCCTGAGTACGTGAGTAGTCACAAATATTGAATAGAAAAGGAGGAGGATTATGAAGAGAAAAGTAAAGATATTGACTTGTGCAGGGATAACACTGGCTATGCTGTTTTCTGTCTCATTTCTCTTGCTTCCTGCGGAGGTGGAGGCTAAGGCTAAAGTCGTAGCCATTGAAGGAATGAACTATAATGTCAATTCCTCGGTGGAAGACAACTTAAAGAAGCTTGTCGGCAAGAAGGTATATATCTCCCTTGATTCTGGGAAGACATTGTCAGGTTTCGTCAAGAAAGTCGGAAACCACTTGATTCACCTGGAAAAACTAGATGGCAAAGACTTTTTTGACGCTCTGATCCGTATTAAAAATATTAGCGCAATAGAGGCCAGGTTCCGGGAATATCAACGCTGATAAACCCTATACCATCCACCCTTCAGACCTGTTCCCATTGGTATATCCACAAAAATTACAGTACCAAAAACTGGCACTTTCGTCTGCCTCAGCTCAGAAATTGCCATCTTTTCTTTCTGTCCAGGGTTTTGGCCCACTTCTCATAGCAACCGGGTTGAAAGAATAGGCATGCATCTTCATGAAGTCTTCGCCGCATTTGGGACAAGGTTTCACTTCGGGCTCATCGATTTTTTTCTCTATCTTAGAACCCTTTTTTTGAATAACACCATACATCTTTGTCACCTCTTAAATATAACAATTAATTTTATCTTAGTTTCTCATAAAAACATGAATGTGTCAAAAGAAAAAAAAGAGGTTGGATGGAAATGATAAAAGGTACTCGAGTTTCAACGACTCTTTTCAAAAAGCTAAACTGTTACAATATCTTTTAGGAGGATTGCGTGTGACTAACATTGAACCTATAAAGGCTTTTATGGAACCAAAGTCTATTGCTCTTATTGGCGTTAGCAGAAATACAGGTGAAGACTCATTTAACATCTTGGAGAACCTGCTACACTATGGCTTCTCAGGAAAGGTTTTCCCTGTAAACCCCAGTGCCGATCAGATTCTGGGAATAAAAAGCTATCCCAATGTGAAGGATATCCCTGAGGACATAGACATCGCCGTTATCGCGAGCCCCCGTTCTACTGTCCTTAACTTAGTGAAGGAGTGCGCTGATAAGCATGTAAAGGGAATAGTCATAGTAGCTCAGGGTTTTGCCGACGGGGATGAAGAAGGCAATGCAATGCAAAGGGAAATGGTGAAAACCGCCAGGGAAGCTGGGGCTAGGATAATGGGCCCAAATAGCCTGGGGATAGCCAATTCCTTTTGCAACTTGAATACCTCTTTTGCATTCTCCAAGATGGACAAGGTTCCGGTAGGGATAATCTGTCAAAGTGGGCTCTTTTTCCCCGGCCCTCCAAGACTAATACTGGCAGCAAAGGCTATCGATTTAGGTAATGCTTGTGACATTGATGTATCTGATGGGCTAGAGTATTTCGAGACTGATCCAGACATCAAACTAATAACCCTCTATATTGAAGGAATAAAGGATGGGAGAAGGTTCATCGATGTGGCCCGTAGAGTTGCTAAAAAGAAGCCGATCGTTGCTCTAAAATCCGGGAGAGGCGAGTATGGAGCGATAGCTAGCAAGTCCCATACCGGATCATTGGCGGGTAGAGACGAGATCTACGACGCTGTTTTCAACCAATGCGGTGTAATCAGGGCGGCAGACATTGAGGAACTTACTGACCTGGCCAGGACGTTCTCTTGCTTACCTTTGATAAAGGGAAGAGGGATTGGAATAATTTCCATGAGCGGAGCTGGCGGCGTTATCGCTGCGGATATGTGTCAACAGCATAAACTTGATGTAGCTGAGTTGTCATCAGAGACTTTGGCACAAGTCAAACGTCTATTCCCCCCCTGGCTGGCTATAAGCAACCCTTTTGACGCGTGGCCGGCCTTCCAGGTCTCTGGGCGCCCATATAAGGAGGTAGTAAGCAGGGCCTTCAATCTTATGCTGGCTGACGAAAGCGTAAATGGTATCGTCTTTATATCCGGAATTTTCGGCAAACAAGAGTCATGGGATATCTCACAAGCCATTTTACAAGCCGTTGATGCGGTTAAAAACAAACCGGTTGTCTGCTGGCTGTATGGAGACCATGACGATGTACAGGCAAAGTTGGAGGAAAGTGGAAAGGTTGCTGTCCTGCCCAGTTGTGAGCGGGCTGTAAGAGCCCTGGCTCGACTCAGAGAATATACCGAGTTCTTGGAAAAGAATCCTTAATAACTGCATGTACTCCTCAATGGAGTCGTCTTCTGTCATCTATGCAGGCCATTTTCTACCTCAATAGAAAATAGTCTTATGAAGATAGACCATATATTAAGACAATGGGCCCTTGATGAGAACTTTCTCTATGGCAGGATGTCATTTATTTGTGGTCCTCGCCAGATTGGTAAAACTACGCTTGCCCAAAACCATCTTGAACGAGTCAACCAGAGTGGGAACTATCATAACTGGGATAGCCTTTCTCTCAGACAGAGATTTGCGTCCAATCCGTTATTCTTCATTGAAAATATTCCCCTGCCATTGCCACATGGAGTCAAACGACCGGCAGGAGACCGTCAATGTATAGTATTTGATGAGATCAATAAATATCCACAATGGAAAAACATCCTGAAGGGTTATTACGATGAGTGGAAAAACAGCATTAATTTTGTGATCACTGGGAGCGCCCGTCTCGATTATTTACGTCATTCCGGCGACAGCCTGGTGGGAAGATATTTTTTATTCAGAATGAATCCGTTACATCCCAATGATCTGACGGGAGCTATCCTGAGTAGTGATTCAGCCTGGCATCCTAAGTCGCCTTTGATTCCCTTTAATGATCCTGATAAGACTTTTCAGGAAGCGACCACTCATCTCTATAATCTCACTGGATTCCCTGAACCCTTAAGTATTGGAACAAAAGATTTTTATGAACGCTGGAAGGATAATCATATCTCATTGATTACCAGCGAAGATGTCCGGGATCTTTCCAGAATAGTGAATATTCAAAAATTGCAGACCCTTGTCTTTCTTCTCCCTGAACGAGTGGGTTCCCCACTGAGTTTAAATAACTTAAGGAAGATCCTGGACTGCGCTCACGGATCTGTTCAAAATTGGCTAGAGGCTTTGAAAAAGGTATATATCGTATTTGATATCGCACCATACTTTGTTCGATTGACTAGATCTGTTCGGAAGGAACATAAGTATTACTTCTGGGATTGGGGTCTGCTTGAAGATTGGGGGGAAAGGTTTGAAAATTTTTTAGCAGTCAAATTGCAACGAGCGGTTTCCACCTGGAATGAATGGGGGAAAGGGGCCTATCAACTGATGTACATCCGAACCAAAGACGGGCGGGAAGTTGATTTCGTAATTACTGAGAGAGATAGACCCTATATTCTCGTCGAATCTAAAAGGACTGACAGAGACTTGGCGCCTGGCTTAAGATATTTCAAAGATAGGATTCAAGCTCCTATGGCTTTTCAGGTGATAGAAACACCCGGTTATCTCAAACAGGTAGACAGGGGTGTTTTTGTTATTGGTCTGGATCGCTTTTTGCAAATTTTACCCTGAGGAATTTATGTCCAACACTCCTATTGTCTTTCAGACCCGAGTAGTGTCCATCCAGAAATGGCCCTTTTGCCCAATCTCTGTGTCAGGCTCAGATGTAAGGGCACATCGCAATGTGCCCCTACATGTCAATATATTCCCGTGGTTAAAATCTTCGCCTTCTTTGACCTTGAACAAAATTGCTCATTTCTGGATGGACACTAAATAGGTGATCGTTTGAGTAAAGCGGATACTGAGTACCTGAACATAAGAGGTATGAGATGGATAAAAGAATTCAAATATTAAACTCCAAACTTCTTATACCACGCACCTCTGACATCATAAAAAGAGAGAGATTATATCCCCTATTGGCCGATATTCCAAAGAAGAGACTCACTACTGTAATAGCAGGGGCAGGCTATGGTAAGACTACTCTGATCGCAGAGGTCGGTAAGTATTTAGGTTTGGATACAGTTTGGTATGGTCTCGATAAATCTGACAGGGATTTTATACCCTTTCTTAGTTATCTTATTGAAGGTCTAAAGAGGTATTTCCCCGAATTAGGGGTAGAAACGCATCAAAGAATAGAAGAAGCCCAGATTTAAATGAGAAGATACATCTGTTTTTCTCATAAACTAAACCTCCTTCCAGAATGATTTTCCTGAAAGGAACTTTAACACAGTTATTTAATATATGAAAGCGAATTAGTCTACCCTGATTCACCATCTGATTTACAAACGTCCTATCGTATAAGGGCAAATTCGTTTTCTGCTGGAGCAAAGTGGTGAAACAAAAATCAGTGAAAAAGAAACTTTATCATATACTTACA
>JAUXFK010000256.1 GCA_030623035.1 Deltaproteobacteria bacterium
AATTGTTATACGTGTCGAAACCTGGCCTGTTAAGGTCGGCTCCAGAGAAAGGGCTTTTCGTACTTCAGGAAGGGAGAGGACAATGTTGAGGTCAAGGTCTGGAAGGGGAGAATCGAAGATGTCGGCAATATTACCGGAGAGTGTAAGCTCAGTCGAGGGAGTGCTTACCTGGAGTTCGATGGGATCGATCCGGTCCTCATTGAGGGTTGCCCCCAGTTTGAATCCGTCAAGTTCGGTTCGGATTTTCGGACTGTCTAAGCGCCCATCGCCTATGATGAGGTTGAAATTTCCGTATCGTTTTATAAGATTACCATTTGCAGTGAGTTCCATATCTTGCACAACAGCCTTGAGATCATCGGCAACCACCTCATAACGAATAGAACCTCGCATAAGCTTCAGGGACTTGAGAACAATATTGATGGGGATTCCCCCGCTCTTTTCCCCCTCCGGCCCCTCTTCTTTAGCCTCCGAACAAGGGAATGCGCGCATCAGGTTCATCTCTCCCTTTTTATCTATCTGAACATCGGCCCATGGTCCATCCAGAATCAAGGTTGCCACAGTGAGATCTCCCTTTAAAAGTGTTGTCCAGGAAAGATCAATAAAGAGACGATCAAAACCTGCAAGGCTGTCACCGGACGGGTCTTTGATAGAGACACTCCTTAATTCAAAAACACCCTTTAGCAAAGAAAAACGATGTCTTTCACATAATATGGCGCCGGGGATCAGGTCATTTACCTTACTTTGAATGAGGCGCAGGGCATGATTCGTTTTGAGGTAAAAGATTGCCCCCAGAGACAAAAAAACAAGGATGCCGACAAGGATTCCTACGCTAATGAAGAGTTGTTTTACTCGTCTTTTCATGTTTGGTTCATGTGGTGGAGGGTGGTATTTTTGATCTTGTTCCCACGCAGAGCGTAGGAACTAAATATGCCTATTATATATCAATAGTGAGCTGTGAATAGCACAAATGTCAGCAAAAATCAAATACGGCATACTGTCCGCATGGTCATGTATGCGTTCCCACGCAGAGCGTGGGAACGAGGAACAAGCGAGGCGGAATACCAACTGCTTCTCACGTGTGATCTCAGGTACATCCAGGATGAATCATATAGAGAGCTTCATGCACAGGTCAATGAGGTGAAGCGAATGTTAGACAGACAGTTTTATTTAAAAATTAGGGGCTAATAGCTAACCGCATAGGTGTAAAAAACTCTTTACAAGCCTAATGTATATTGCTACTTTACAAGGTACTAAGACGAAGCAACCTGCACATACAGGATTTTATCAATGCAAAATATCTCTGTTACAATATCAAAGATTACTAATTTTATTAAAACGGATATCTGGAGAATACGCTTACACAATCTTCCAGGCAGGAAGGCCTTTTTCATTAAACAGCTAAGGATTGTTCTTTTAGTTATTCGGGGATTTAATGAAGACAACTGTGTTTTAAGGGCATCAGCCTTAACCTTCTATTCTCTACTCTCAATTGTTCCCATAGTGGCTATGGCATTTGGGATAGCAAAGGGTTTTGGTTATGAACAACTTCTTGAAAAGCAGCTAATGGAGAATTTCCAAGGGCAGAAAGAAGTATTGACTCAAGTTGTTGGTTTTGCCCATTCACTCCTGGAAAACACAAAAGGAGGTATGGTAGCAGGTATAGGTATAGGTATGGTCATCCTTTTCTGGGCTGTAATTAAGGTATTAAGCCATATTGAGCAATCCTTTAATGATATTTGGGAAACAGAAGAATCGCGAACTTTAGGTAGAAAATTTAGTGATTACATTTCTATAATGCTTACTTGTCCCGTCCTCGTGATTATGTCAGGCAGTCTTACTGTATTTGTAACTACTCAGATGAGCATTATTATTGAAAGGATAGCGCTTCTAGGTATGTTCAGTTTCATCATATTTTTCTTTATTAAGTTTTTACCTTATTGTTTAATATGGGCGCTTTTCACTTTCACATATGTCCTAATGCCTAATACAAAGGTCAACATTAGGTCCGGTTTGTTGGGCGGTATAATTGCAGGAACAATATACCAGTTCGTTCAATGGGGATATATATACTTCCAGGTCGGCATAGCGCGCTACAATGCTATTTATGGCAGTTTTGCCGCTTTCCCTTTGTTTTTAATATGGATGCAGCTTAGCTGGCAGATAGTCCTTATTGGAGCTGAAATTTCATTTGCCCATCAAAATGTTGATACATATGAGTTTGAACCTGATTGTTTACGCATAAGTTCTCTCTTTAAAAGATTACTCTCTCTCCAGGTTGCCCATCTATTAGTTAAAACCTTCCATAAAGGCGAAAAACCATTAACCGCCACCGAAATTTCACATACATTAGAGAGTCCTATCCGTTTGGTTCGGTCTATACTACATGAATTAGTTAAAAGCGGCAATTTTACCTATGTCAGTGCTGAAAACCACAAGAATTCAGCATATCAACCTGCCCGTGACATCAATCTTTTTACCATAAAGTATATTATTGAGGCCTTGGAAGATAATGGGGTCAATGAGATACCCATTGCTCAGACCGAGGAATTGAAAACATTATCAGACTCTCTACAAGTGTTTAGAGACACTATTGAAAAATCTCCGGCAAACAGACTTCTGAAGGATATATAAACAACAAGCCTAAGGGATGAGTATATAACCGGTTTACCCGGATGTCTTACGATACATTTTAGTCTCATTATTAATTTGAGACACTTTAATTGTTTCCATCCTCTTCCATGAAACATCTTCTTAACTAAGAAGACACACCACGCTTCGTGGCATATACCACTCACCTCTAGTTTATCCTTGCCGAGCATTCTATACTGATATACATTCTTTGATGACGTGCCTTCGCTTTTGGGATTCTTGTCATCTGGCATCCTTGGTCTTAGACGGTTACTTAGCCAGTGCTTATTCCCTGTTATATCAATATGTTACCTTTACCAACCTATAAACTGATACATGGTGTCTCATGGTTGTCTCATATAACTGCCTTACAGTTCCTGTACACGGTGATTAGTCTCCCCCATAACTTATTGATTTAACGGATTTTATTGCAATGTTCAACCTTGAACCCATTTTGTTGGCACAGATTTTGCGGATTGTTGAATTCAAGCTTGCTTTTCCTCTCCCCTCAAACAGAAAGGTGATTAGTCTGACGACATGGAATTATCAGATTTACATAAAATAGCCGGGAAGGGAGGTGAATTCTTGATAACATTTGGCAAACACAAAAGATTTTCCCGTGAAACGATGATTCTTAGAGGGGAGGTTGAGAATAGAATGGAGTAGACCCTGGTAGGGCTACTATCGGACAAAGTTAGAAAGTAGATAAAGATAATTGAGGTTGCGTTTCATTTTAAGAAGATTAGGTAGTGCCCATCCATTAATAGCCGCTTAAGAAAGGGGGCATTAGCAAGTTTCCAATTCAGAAATGAGCAATTTTTTGCAAGGTCAAGGAAGACAAGGGATTGCGCGGAGGCGTACAAG
>JAUXFK010000114.1 GCA_030623035.1 Deltaproteobacteria bacterium
ACACTGGATTCCGGCTTTTGCCGGAATGACGGGAAATGGTATTTTTTGACTTTTTACGAGATCATCATATATAGATATTAAAAAAGTATCCCAATACGTCTCAGTATTCATTTTTTGGTAACAGTTTAGCTTTTTTAAATTTTAATTGCTTCAACGGTGGTCAAATTTTAACGCGTGCAACTGTTTGAACATCTTAGCTCCCTCAAACAATTTGCAATTTTTAGCTTCGCTCTATTTGAATCTTTAAAAAAATAACTCAAAAAGGTTCGTCAAAGACCATCCAAATCATTATTCGGCTAAACAGTTACCATTTTTTTAAAACTAAGGACATGATCGACTGTATAGCCGCTATCACACTGTTTGAAGGTCTTTCCAAAGAGCAGCATAAGGATTTGGCAGATATCGTACTTAAAAAGGATTTCAAGCGTGGTCAGGAAATCTTCTTGGAAGGGTATGAAGGCAATGGATTTTATGTCATTATTTCAGGACAGGTAAAGATATTTAAGACTTCCATTGAAGGTAAAGAACAGATTCTTCATATTTTTGGCCCAGGAGAACCCTTTGGTGAAGTATCGGTCTTTGCTGGTGAAAAATTTCCTGCCAATGCAAAAGCCATAGAGGATAGCTGGCTGCTCTTCTTCCCCCGGGATGCATTTATTAAGCTTATCAAAAGAAACCCCTCTCTCGCATTGAATATGTTAGCTGTATTATCACGGCGACTTCGTAGATTTACTGCACTTATAGATGGCCTCTCTCTTAAGGAAGTTCCTGGAAGACTTGCCGCATATCTACTTTATCTATATAGTAATGAGGATAAAACAGACACCCTGGTTTTGAAAATCTCAAAAGGACAACTGGCAAGCATTTTAGGAACAATCCCCGAAACCCTTTCACGCATTTTGGCCAGAATGGGTAAAGAGAAACTCGTCCGATCGGATGGCTCACGTTGTCTTCAGATTTTGGATATTAAGGGTTTAGAAGAACTGGCCAGAGGAGAAAGGCGTCTTTCCTAAACTACCGGTCTCCCCATGAAGTGTTCTGGAAGAAATCAAATAGTGTACTTGAAACTTTAATTCACCCATGCCCCCCATACCCTTCTACTTTAAAGGCTATTTCCTGCTGTGATAGGTCTTCTGTTCCCATTCGAGCATGGTCTTTTTCTGTTCTGATGTGAGGCCCTCGGTCCATCGGTGGTATTTATCCCAGTTGTCTCCTTTGTGGAGAGTAGCGTCGATGAATTTTTTAACCTTCCGGCCTTTGCCGGCCTTCTCACCCAGCTCGACAGCCAGCGGCAGGAAATGGGTATAAAAGTTTCTGGACAGTTCGTAGAATCCATGCCATTGCACATAATCTGGTCCCATCATAGAGGCGCCATGCCTTGCCCTCCTGCCTTCGTGATGCCAGATCTCGAAGAAGAGGTAATCCATTTCCTCGTTCATGGGAACGTCATCAACCAATTTTTCCTTCTTTAGATAGCTATAGATTGCCACCAGCGGCTTGCCATACTTCTCGTTATAGAGCTTTACCGCCTGGTCGTACTGTAGATAGAAGTTGTTGACCCAGGTGTCTGAGTGACAAGTAAGGCAGACCTCCTTCATTTCGCCCCTTCGTTCCTCGGGTCCTTTGAGAATGACAGTTCCATCAGGAGCTGTGATCCCCTTAGGCTGGATTGATATCTTGGGACGAAGGGTCCATGATATCCTGGCTCCCACATCGTGGGTCATGTCTAGGCCGGAGTAGTTGCTTTTTGGCGCAACAGAGCCCATGTGACACGTGGAGCAAGTCGGTGCCTGAGAGTAGTCTGTCCCGAGAACCCACTCTCCTCCCGGAGCGCCCATTCCCATATCGCCTGCGTTCTTTCGGAAGGCAATTCCATGCTTCGACTCGTTATATATCTCGATCTGAGGATGGTCTGGTCCCATGTGGCACTTGCCGCAGTTTTCCGGTCGACGGCCGACCTCAGCAGAAAACTCGTGTCGAGAGTGACATGCAGAACACGATCCCCATGAGCCGTCCAGGTTTATGCGCCCGATGCCTGTATTGGGCCAGGTGTCCGCGGAGAATGCCGGCGGGTTATCTCCCTCCGCAGGCTTTTCCAACCTGACCTGACTGCCGTGACACTGCTGACAACCACTGTTTGCAGCGCCAGGCCCCTCGGCAAACCTTCCCAGGAAATTATCCACGCTACCGATAAATTGGGAGGCTGTACTGTGTCGCGAATGATAAAAATCCAATGCCTCTCTCTCATGACAACGGGCGCAAGTTCGGGGAGAGACGTCGACCACAATCTCAGCTCCTTCATGCTTCCAGAGATCCGGACGCTCTAACGGTCTTTCTCCCTTCCTCGCGAGTTCCATTGTTTTGAGTCCGCTCTCTTTGTTCCATGTAGTCTTTACAATGTAGCGCGGATTCAGGATGTCCTCACCAGCCTCGGCCTCTGGAATGCCATGGCAATCATAGCAACCTACTCCATGCTCCGCGTGGACACTCGTTTCCCAGTGTTTCACAATCCCCGGGTCCCGACCCACCCCTCCTTTTCCGTCGTCGTATCCGTGACACCTTATGCATCCAGCGGAATCCGGCTTGACCACGATCTTTCGCTCGTCGAGTACATGCTCCTTTTCTGTGTACACCACATAACCCAGAACTACTACGATGACAACGGACAATATCACTATGATAACTTGCTTAAGCTTGAGACTCATAATTATTCCCTCCTCTTAGTAGATAGCCTCGGCCACAGCCCAGGCAAGATATATCAGGACTACCAGAATACCCATTACCAAGCCAACCTCCAGCCGGCCCTTAAATACTTTGTCTATACTTTGTAAAAGGTAATGATCGATAAGAGGCCAGAAGAAAAATACGGCCCCTATTAATCCCATAATGATGACCCCTTCCACTCCGGGGACAAGCTTGAGCAGATGAAAGAAGGGGTAAAAATACCACTCCGGTTTGATGTGCTCCGGGGTTACTAAAGGATCTGCCGGTTCTCCCATGGTTGCAGGTACGACAAGCGCCAAAAGGCAGATAACTAGGACCAGGTAAAGAAATATGGCGATCTCGCTTAAGGCATGGTCGGGAAAAAAATGATATGCACCATCCTTTGCAATAAGCCTCTCTTCATCTTCCTTATCTTTCTCATTTCCGGGGATATACATCCCCATAAGTCTTACAAAGGACAGGTGAACGAGTACAAGTAGGAATAGACTGGCGGGAAGGATCTGCACATGTAGGGCATAAAGACGGCTAAGGGTTGCGGTATTTATTTCTTCCCCCGCCAAAAACAGGTGCCTGAGCGTATTCCCAACCAGCGGGACAACTGAGAAGATATTCGAGGTCACAGTGATAGCCCAGTAGCTTAACTGTTCATACACAAGTGAGTAACCGGTGAAGCCGAGCCCGAAAGTGAGCCCTAGGAGAGAGACCCCGGCCATCCATGCGCCCCAGCGATACTCGCGGAAGGCACCTGTCACAAATACCCGGAGTACGTGCAAGAACAGTAAGACGATCATAAAAGTGGCGCCCCACTGATGAACAGAACGGATAAACCGACCGTAGCGGGCGAATTCAGTTATGAATACCACCGATTTATAGGCTGTCTCCGGCTCGGCCCGGTAATACATGGACAGAAGAAGCCCGGTTACCATCTGCAAGGCGAAAAGCAACCCCACAACTCCACCCCAGCACCACCACCATCGCCTGGCAGAATGAGGAAGGTGCTCATCGGCTGTCTCATATAACCTTTCGATATCAATTGGAAAGGCTCGAAGCCATTCGCTCCGGTCTCTTTTTTTCATAGCCTGCTCCTATGCAAATTGGATGAATACTTTGCCTTGTTTTACCATCACGGGATATCGATGAAGGGGCTCCTGGGGAGGTCCGGACACAGGGTTGCCTTCTTGGTCAAATACCCCGCTGTGGCAAGGGCATTCGAAAATCTTCTTCTTCGGACGATAAAAAACCGTACA
Organism: Deltaproteobacteria bacterium; assembly: GCA_030623035.1. Classification (GTDB taxonomy): domain Bacteria; phylum Desulfobacterota; class UBA8473; order UBA8473; family UBA8473; genus JAUXFK01. The sequence goes on from JAUXFK010000114.1 coordinate 3,972, forward strand.
CCCCAAGTGGGAGCACACTGTCCCGATGGCCATAAGCTCTCCGCCTGTCTTGAGCATGAGAAGCACCTTTCGACCTCTAGTGTCTTTGATTTCCAAAGGTTGATTCTTGGGTACCTCCGATTTCAGGCAGACGAAGAGAGGCCGGGGCTTCCTTCGCTTTATTGGGTAAAGAAATCCAACTCCAACAAGACCGGCAAAAGCTGCCAATACGGCCGCAGCAGCCGCTGAAATCCACCCCAAAAACCTTCGACGCTCCGTATCTACCCCCTTCTTCTCCATGCTATTGCCTCCTTGTCCTGCGAGCTCCCCTTATCTATTAGTGTCCTGTTCCACCATCTCGCCAAGAATCTCAAGAAACCTAATGTAATCCTTTTCATCATGAAAAACTCTCTTCTCACCCCTCTTGACCGAAATACTCACCGTCGGCTGTGACAGCCCCAACCTCTTGCAAGGACTGTCGCAGTCTCTCCAAGTTCCCGCACAGCCCAATAGCACAATACACTCCTAGATTTAACTACTTGGGTATATTTACCTGAAGTAAATATCTGCTCCGGGGTTCTAAACCAAAAAGAGACACAACCCTCAGACCGAGCCTTTCAAGATCATACCCCCTGTGCCCTGAGATAATACTTGCGTTCAAACTGTTCCTCCGAAGCCTGAAGGACATCCAATACAAATGAACTGTCTCCAGGTATCCGTTCGTCTCCAAGTAAGCTTGTCCCGAGAGTATCGAGGGAGACCCGAATGTGGGGTGATGTGGTAAGGGGGAGAGAGAACCTCCCCCTTACCAGATTAGGCTATTCAGGGCAATATTTTCATTTGAAATTTTAAATTTAGGTATGATTTCATTAACTTCTGACCTATATCGTAAATATTCTTCTCCAAAAAGCCTCTCTAAACACGAATCTTCTTTCTTAATTAATATTTTGAATGCTATGTAGCTAAATATTGGAGTTGAAAGAACTAACCAAGATTTTGATAGAAGAGCTAATGCTGGTATGATAAATAATATCCATGCAGAGTATATTGGGTTTCTGACATATGCAAATATTCCATCTTTTATTAGAATATCCTTTTTGAAATCTGTTACTATTTTTCTTCCTGATATTGCTAAATATAAAACACCAATAAAGAATAATGGCAGGCTTGTTATAAGTAGGTTTATGTAAGGTATATTTCTCATTATGAATAGGTCTGGATAGGAGTATGTTATTAATATTGCTAACAAAGCATATAATACAGATGACATTATTAATTTTACTCCAATTCCCCATATAGGCATTTGATTGTTCCTTAATATTTATTACATCTTACTACCAAGTTTCAGTCTGACATGCATAAACGGCTAACACTCCCGCACGAGGTGAAATGGGCTTAAGGGAAAAAAGAGGGTAAAAAAAGAAGTGATCCCTGGCTAATAGAAATTAGCTTCTTTACCTGACCCCGTTGCTTTTGCGTAATTTCTCCCTAATTTTACCCGGGCTAATCTTGGCATGAAAATTCTATTATCAGTATATCAACATCATGTCAAGTTATCTATTTGCTGATGGACGTCCTCCTAATCCTCACAGGTCCTTTTCCATCTTCAGCACATAAAGATCGGTCTATTTCAAATTTACTTGCCGATTTCAGGTTAAACAATTTTCTATTTTCTCAATACCATTAGCCCAAGTTCATAAAAAAATAGTGAAAAACAGTGTTTTAGGACCAAACTTTGTTGTTCTTGAAAAAATAAGTTGTTTAGTATCAATGACTTAATGATTTTATCGTTTCAGAAGGCGGTTTGTAGTGCCAAAATATACAAATACTACTTGACTCAGGCAAATTTTGCTGCTATGTTTATTTTATGTTTGTTCGCAAGGTCAGCCATTATAATAAAAGTAATCGAGTCGAGTACCATACCTACAAACTGGTCGAATCCGTCCGCACTGAACGAGGACCGCGGCAGCGAACCCTCATTAATCTGGGAACGGATTTTGACCTGCACCAGGGTAAATGGAAAGAATTCGCTAATCGAGTCGAAGAGCACATTACCGGTCAGAAAGCATTATTTGATTATCCTGAGGAGATAGAAAGCCTCGCCCAGAAGTGCGCAAGAAAAATTATACACAGGCAATCATTTGTTATTCCCGAAAAAAAGGATTCATCATCCGATTATCTCCCCGATTATCAGATGGTAGATGTAAACAGTACCGAAAATGAGCAGGTTCGAACCATTGGTGCCGAGCACGTTGTTTATCATACGATCAAAGAGCTTGAACTGGACAGGAAACTGGCGGACCTTAAATTCAATAAACCCCATCTGGAGGCGGCCCTTGGGGTTATTGCCGCCAGATTAATTAATCCCGCATCAGAAAGAAAGACACATATATGGCTTAAAGAGATGAGCGGTATTGACGAATTAATGGATACTGATTTTACTAAATTGTCCCAGGACCGAGTATATAAAGTATCGGACATGCTTCTGAAAGAGAAGAAAGCCATAGAAGAACACTTGAGCTTTAAAGAGCGTAATCTCTTTAATTTAGAAGAGAAGATTATTCTTTACGATCTGACCAACACCTTTCTCGAAGGTACCGGCAAGTACAACAAAAAGGCCCATTTTGCTAAATCAAAGGAAAAACGCACTGACTGCCCCCTGGTAACCCTGGGGCTTGTCCTCGATGCCGAGGGATTTCCCAAGAGAAGCAATGTATTTGACGGCAATGTCAGTGAGCCCAAAACCCTGGAGGGCATGATTAAGGATCTTTCTGTTGAAAATCCTCTTATCAAGCCGATCATCGTGCTGGATGCGGGAATAGCAACGGAAGCCAATATCAAATGGCTCAAAGGGAATCAGTACGCTTATCTCGTGGTTTCCCGCAAGAAAAAGAAAGATATCCCCGAAAACGCAAACCTGGTAACCGTAAAAAAAAACGACAATACTTTTGTTCAGGCGGCCCTGGTAAAGAACGAAGAAACGGATGAACTGGAACTATACTGCCACTCAAAGGGTAAAGAAATAAAAGAACAAGGGATAAGAAGCCTTTTTCAAGAACGATTTGAGGAAGAACTTATAAAAGCACGATCAGCTCTATCCAAAAAAAACGGTACAAAACGCTACGAAAAGGTTATAGAGAGAATCGGTCGCTTGAAAGAAAGGTTCAAACGGATAGCTCATCGTTATGAGGTTACCGTAAAGAAAGATCCCGAAACAAACAAGGCAAAGGCCATTAACTGGTATCTGAAAAAAACAGAAAACAACAATGGTCTCTATGTCTTGCGCACTAACATAGCAGACCTCAAAGAAGAACAGATATGGAATATCTACAATACTCTTACCGACATAGAAGACGCATTCCGCTGTATGAAATCTGAATTAGGGTTTATACCCATCCACCACCAGAAAGAATTAAGAGCAGATGGGCATATATTCATTACCGTTCTTGCATATCACCTTTTACACTCCATCCGATTCAAACTACGGCGTAATGGAATACATCTTAGCTGGGCAACTATTCGTAGCCGGTTGTCTACCCAGGCAAGGATAACAACTACCATGAAAACGAAAGACGGAAAAATGATTCACATAAGAAAATCTTCCCGGGCTGAGTTGTTTCACAAGAGAATCTACGATGCCTTGAACATCCCATATCAACCTGGAAAAATGGTAAAAACTATTCTATGAAAAACTAAATCCGTAGTGCCAAAATACGACTTTTAAAAACTGTAAGTTGCTGATTTTAATAGAAGTTATTTTTGAAATCATGAACTTGGGTTAACGGCTAAAATAATAAAAAATTTGTTTTATGTACTGGAGGTAAACATGAAGGGAATGCTAGGGGTTGCTTTTTATGCTGCTTCAAATGCTGGGAAAATCCTCAAAGACAACTTTGGGAAGTCTTTGGAAATCGATTTTAAAGGGGATATCAATCTGGTCACTGATATTGACAGACTGTCAGAAAAAACAATTGTTGAGATTATCATGGACAAATACCCAGATCATCAGATATTAGCAGAAGAAAGCGAAGGTAAAAGAAGCGAATCACCATATCGATGGATTATAGACCCTCTTGATGGAACCACTAACTACGCACATGGTTTTCCGTTTTTCTGTGTTTCTATTGCATTGGAAAAGGATAGAGAGATTATACTCGGTATTATATACGACCCGCTTTTAGAAGAGTTTTTTGTGGCAGAAAAGGGTAAGGGTGCGTATTTAAACAAGAAAAAAATCGAAGTCTCTTCTACTGACAATTTGATTCACAGCTTGCTGGCAACAGGTTTCCCCTATGATTTAAGGGAGAGTGAGGAGAATAACATTGATCACTTCAATAATTTCATCATGAGTGCCCAGGCAGTCAGGAGGGCAGGTTCTGCTGCTTTAGATTTATGCTATGTTGCCATGGGAAGGTTTGACGGTTTTTGGGAACTGAAATTGTCACCATGGGATGTGGCTGCCGGCAGTTTAATCGTCAAAGAGGCTGGGGGAATCGTAACGGATTTTAAAGGAGGGGATTTTGATATCTATTCTAAGGAAATACTTGCCAGTAATAAAAAAATTCACAATGAGATGGTTCAGGTATTAAAAAAAGGGATGTCTTAACGGGTTATGCCAATAATTAACAAGATAATGAGTTGACAAAAGACTAGAAAAATACTATAAATCATGCAATAGATGAGACTTTGATAGAGAAGCTTTCGACATAAATGTCGAAAGATGAACCAGAGATTGAGTGCCTGGGTGGCGGAATAGGTAGACGCAAGGGACTTAAAATCCCTCGGGGCTTGACCCCGTGCCGGTTCGATTCCGGCCCTAGGCACCAATAAAACAAGGGAGTTAGCCATTGTTGGTTGTTCCCTTTTTTTGTTAACTAGTGGATTGTGTCCGTATTTACCTGCGAAAAAACATCATATACGTCTAATTTGTAAAATGCCGAGTGTGTCAAGAGACCTTTGAAAATGCTCAATTTTATTATTTGATTGTCGCTTTTGCAACTGAACAGCCCTTGTCTATAAGAGAGGGGTTCTATGTTGGGTTGATAAAATTCAACTGTTTTTGTCATGCCGGACTCGATCCGGCATCCAGAAAAATAACTAACTGAAAACATACTGGATTCCGGCCTTCTCCGGAATGACGAAAGACCTTGAAACAGAGGTTCTTTAATTACGACACAGTCTCCAAGGGGTGAGGGATAATTTAAAAAGATAATTTCTTTCAGGTTAACCTAATTTCTATGTCACCC
>JAUXFK010000026.1 GCA_030623035.1 Deltaproteobacteria bacterium
CTCTCTTTGAAGTTCTTGAGCTTCATGAAGCGATAATTGCTTCTTCAGGCGGTTTACGTGGGATTCGAGACATTAGAGCACTTAAATCTGCAATCAATCAACCTCGGCTTACTTTCGGTCAGACCGATCCCTATCCAGACCTTATTTCAAAAGCAACAGCCCTCTGTTTTTCCCTCGTCATGATAAGGATTGAAACATGTCAGACAAGCAGATGGTCAGACAATCAGACGACAGATTATCAGAAGCAAGGGTTGAAACATGTCTGTTCTATGTCTGTCTGTTGTCTGTATTTAATTACTAAAAATATTTTGAGTGTAACCTCTTTTCGTCGAGCACATTATAAATCTCCATCGTGTATCAAGCCGGTCGCTTGTTTCTTGTTGCTTGTTATACGCAAGAACCCGCTCAAACCCCATGAAAGATGATAGAAAGATAGGCCAATTGTCAAATTTATGTGATGCAAAAGTGTAGTTCATAAGAAGCAACAAGAAATTAGCGACCGGCAATGACAACGAAAAAAGGTTACACTCAAATATTTTACTGAATCGCTTTTGCGGGGGTGTTGTCTTGTCAATATATCCAAAGGAATACGATGTTATTGTGGTCGGTAGCGGGCATGCCGGTTGTGAGGCTGCTTTGGCTGCTTCTCGAATGAAATGTAAAACCCTGCTTATAACCATAAACCTCGATAATATTGCAATGATGTCATGCAATCCAGCCATTGGAGGGTTGGCGAAAGGTCAGCTCGTTAAGGAGATAGATGCCCTGGGCGGAGAGATGGCAAAAAATATAGACGAAACCGGCATACAATTCAGGATATTAAACACAAAGAAAGGGCCTGCAGTCAGATCATCCAGGGCACAAGCCGACAGGCAGGCTTACCATTTACGCATGAAGAGGATTTTAGAGAATCAGGAAGGCCTGGATATAAAACAGGCCTTTGTAGATAGTATTTTGCTAAAAAAAAATACAGCTTGCGGTATTAAGACCAGTATTGGCGAATCTTTTATTTCAAAGACAGTTATTATTACTACGGGCACTTTCCTGAACGGGGTAATACATATAGGTCTTGAACACTTCCCATCAGGGAGGATGGGTGATCCTTCATCAAAAAGACTCTCTGAAAATCTTTTGGATTTAGGATTTCAATTGGGAAGATTGAAGACCGGAACGACCCCTCGAATCGATGGAAAGACAATCGATTTTCAAAAACTTGAACCACAGTGTGGGGATGATCCACCAGTCCCTTTTTCTTTCTCAACCAAGAAGATAGAGCAGCCACAGGTTCCATGTTATATTACATATACGAATCAAAAGACCCATGAGATAATAAGAAGCGGTTTAGACCGTTCCCCATTGTATATGGGGATTATAAAAGGAGTTGGAGTGAGATACTGTCCTTCCATTGAAGATAAGGTGATGCGTTTTTCAGAAAAGTTACGGCATCAGATATTCTTAGAACCGGAAGGAGTGGATACAGTTGAGATATATCCAAATGGTCTATCCACCAGTCTTCCCTCTGATATACAGTTGAAAATGCTAAGGAGTATAAAAGGATTGGAACATATAGAGATAATGAGACCAGGATATGGTATTGAGTATGACTATATTGACCCTACTCAATTGAAGTTGACTCTGGAGACCAAACTTATTGACAACCTTTTCTGTGCCGGTCAAATTAATGGAACCACCGGTTATGAGGAGGCTGCAGCTCAAGGCATTATGGCAGGGATCAATGCCGCCCTTCAAATACATGAAGGAAGAACTTTTATTCTTGACAGGTCTGAGGCATATATAGGGGTTTTAATAGACGACCTGGTCACCAAGGGGACAGATGAGCCTTATCGGATGTTTACTTCAAGGGCAGAGTATCGATTGTTGTTGAGAGAAGACAACGCAGATTTGAGGTTACGAGAGAAAGGTTACCACCTCGGATTGGTAAGTGATGAAGACTATCTTAGCTTTAAGTCAAAGGCCAGGGCTATTAAAGAAGAGATAGAAAGACTTGGAACAAAAAAGATAAGTCCCTGTAAAAAAATAAACGATAGACTGGCCAAGATAGGAAGTAACTCCATAAATAATGTAGCCAGTATGGAGGAGATTTTAAGGCGGCCGGAGATATCATATGAGAATCTAAAATTAATTGATGATTCATCCACGATAGAATTATCAAAGGATGAAGCCCAGCAGGTTGAAGTTCAAATCAAATACAAGGGCTATATTGATCGACAGAGAGAAGAAATAGAGAAGTTCAAAAAGATGGAGAAGTTAAAGATACCGGAAGATATTGACTTTAAAAATATCCCCGGATTATCTAATGAAGTTAGAGAAAAGATGGTTAGAATCAAACCCATTACTTTAGGACAGGCATCTCGTATCTCTGGAGTTACACCTGCTGCAATTTCTATTCTTATGGTATATATGAAGAAGTTAGGGTATATATAGTTTTATTATTATGAGAGTTTTTAAATTTGTTGCAATAATAGGGATGTTGGTTTATTATTAATAGTATCTTTCAATAAAGATTGTGAAGACTGTCGCTTTAGTGTCCCTCTCGGGGATGGTTGAAACCCCTAGCGTTTAAGCGAAGCAATTTTACGTTGTCGACAGGCGACTTGTCATTCCGGCCATAGAGCCGGAATCCAGGGAATAAGATTCTTGGGATTTCTGGGTGCCGGATTGAGTCCGGCATGACAAAAACAGTTGATTTTAATCAACCCAACATAGAACCCCTCGTCTTATAGACGAGGGATGTTCAGTTTATTAAGATGGCGAAACAATTGATGTGTTTTTTTGATTTGGGATAGGCTTCAAAAAACGATGTCCCTTAAGTTCACATAAGGAGAGATGAGAAAATGGAGTACGATAATTTGTTTGATCATATTAGAAATATCAATTTAGAGATGGAACGCCATTTTTATCGTTTATTTAGTCCCAAAAATCCCCTTCAATCTTTACCTGAAGAAAAATGGCAGCCTTTTACGGATGTATACGAGACAGGAGATACTTTTGTGATTAAGTTGGAGCTGGCAGGGACTAAAAAGGAAGACCTTTCTGTGAATATCTGGCAGAATCGGCTTGCGATTCGAGGGATAAGAAGAGACTCACCCCCCAATGAAAAGAGGATATACCACCAGGTTGAGATCAATTATAGTGAGTTTGAGAGGGCAGTGATTCTACCTGAGACGATGAAGGAGGATGCTATAAAGGCGGAATTCAATGACGGCTTTTTGGTAATCACGATACCCAAAGAGCAAACCCATGTGGAAGAAAAAACCCTGGAAATAGAAGTTAAATAGGAGAGATTATATGGACATATTAGATTCGGAAAATCTAGTCGAAGGAGATCCGATAAAAGACAATATAGATGAACATAATATACCAGGGGAAGTACCTATTATTCCAATCAGTGATATGGTTATCTATCCTCATACAATTGTTCCCCTTGCTACATCGGATAAGAGGGGAACCGACGCTGTCGATTATGCAATGTCCCAGAACAGAATGATAGGCGCTGTCGCTATGAAATCAAAGGAAAGTGAAGAGATATCCAAAGATGACCTCTATGAGATTGGTTCAGTGATGGTTGTGCATAAGATGTTGAAGATGCCGGATGGAAGTATGAGACTCATCATACAAGGGATCGCAAAGATGAGGGTCCTTGAATACATAACAGATAAACCTTTTTTTAAGGCAAAAATAGAGGTGATTGAGGAAAAGGAAGAGTTTAATCAGAGAATAGAGGCGCTGATGAGGACAGTGTCTAACCAGTACCAAAAGATGGTAAACTTGCTTCCTTACATCCCAGAAGAGTTACAGGCGGCTGTTATGAATATTGATAAACCGATTAAGCTTGCCTATTTTGTAGCAACCATGGTTAAGATGAAACTGGAAGAGAGACAGCGGATATTAGAGACGGATAATGTTGAAGAGAAACTCTCTAAGGTTTCATCGATAATACACCGAGAAATGGAGCTCTTAGAACTTGGTGGGAAGATTCAATCTCAGGTACAAAACGAGATGACTAAGTCCCAAAGAGAATACTATCTTAGAGAGCAGTTGAAGGCCATCAGACAGGAACTGGGTGAGGAAGATGAAAGGCAGGCAGAGGCAAACGAGATTCGAGCCAAAATAGATGCAGCCAACTTACCAGATTATGTATTAAAAGAGGTAGAGAAAGAGTTAGCTCGATTCGAAAGATTACCACCTGCATCAGCAGAGTATACTGTTATTAGGACTTATCTTGACTGGCTTATAGAGCTTCCCTGGAATAAGGGAACAGAAGATAACCTTGATCTTAAAAGAGCAAAAAAAATATTAGAGGAAGACCACTATGATTTGAAGGAAGTCAAAGAGAGGGTCATAGAATATTTGGCTGTAAGGAAATTGAAGGAAGAGATGAAAGGCCCGATTCTCTGTTTTGTAGGCCCTCCGGGTGTAGGTAAGACTTCCATGGGTCAGTCTATTGCCAGAGCATTGGGAAGAAAGTTCTTCAGAATGTCATTGGGGGGGATACGGGATGAGGCCGAGATGCGTGGCCATCGACGTACGTATGTCGGTGCTATGCCCGGCCGTATAATCCAGGGGATCAAACGGGTTGAATCGAATAATCCTGTTTTCATGTTGGATGAGATAGATAAGGTTGGTGCTGATTTCAGGGGAGACCCGTCCTCCGCACTTCTCGAGATTTTAGACCCTGAGCAGAATAGCACCTTTAGTGATCACTATGTGGATATCCCATTTGATTTATCGAAGACTATGTTTATTACCACAGCAAATGTAATGGAGACTATTCAACCGGCCCTTCGAGATCGGATGGAGGTTCTTAGATTATCTGGATATACTGATGTAGAAAAGGTCGGCATTGCTGAAAAGTACCTGATACCCAAACAGCTAGAGGAACATGGCTTAAAGCCGGAAAACATTTCTTTTAACAAGAAGGGTATAAGAAAGATTATCACGAGTTACACCAGAGAAGCCGGGGTTAGAAACCTTGAGAGACAGATTGCAAGGGCATGTAGAAAAGTGGCTTATAAAGTCGCAGAAGGAAAGAAGGAGAAGACCGTTGTGTCACCGGATTCTTTGTATGATCTTTTAGGACCTGAACTGGTTTTTCCGGAGGTGGCGAAGAGAACTTCCAATGCTGGAGTGGCTACTGGGCTTGCATGGACAGAAGCAGGAGGAGATGTGCTCTTTATTGAGGCAATAAAGATGCCGGGGAAAAAGGGTTTTTCTCTTACCGGTAACATGGGAGATGTTATGCAGGAATCGGCAAAGGCTGCTTTTAGTTATATCCGTTCTAAGACAAAAGAACTCGGTATTGCCCCGGAGTTCTTTGAAAATTATGACCTTCACCTCCATGTTCCGGCTGGTGCAATACCTAAGGATGGGCCTTCTGCTGGGATAACAATGGCCTCGGCAATAACTTCCATCCTTACTGAAAAGCCTGTAAGGAGCGATATTGCAATGACAGGAGAGATAACCCTAAGTGGCAATGTCCTTCCAATAGGGGGGGTCAAAGAGAAGGTGTTGGCTGCCAAGCGAGCCGGGCTTAAGACGGTAATTTTACCCCAAAGAAATAAGAACGATGTTGAGGAGATTGATAGGGAATTAAAAAAAGGCATGGAATTTGTATTTGTTGAAAAGGTTGATGAGGTATTGAAGATGGCCTTTTCAGAAAAGCCTAAGACGAAAACGAAAAGGTTGTCTGTTTGACCAGTGCCTTTTTTAAAAGAAATGTAATTGTTTAGCCATTTTAAGAACCATCCAAATCATTATTAGGCTAAACAGTTACAAAGATATATAAATAATAGGGGGGGTACTCTATGGGCTTTGAGCGTTGCCGTCAACAGATGGTTGATAAACAGCTTAAAAGGAGGGGGATACTCGATTATGGCATACTGGAAGCAATGGGAAAGGTTCCAAGACACAGATTCGTTCCTCCTGAGTTGACTTTATCCGCTTACCATGATGGCCCTCTTTCTATTGGAAAAGGGCAGACCATATCGCAGCCATATATGGTGGCCTTAATGACTGAATGCTTGGAGTTAGAGGGAAAAGAAAAGATTTTAGAGATTGGAACAGGATCAGGGTATCAGACAGCAATACTGGCAGAACTCGCTAAGAAGATATTTACGATAGAGATTCATAAATGCCTTTCTGATAAAGCAAGGGGGCTTCTTACAGATATAGGCTACAAGAATATAGAGTTCAGGATCGGCGATGGAAGCAAAGGATGGGAAGAGGAGGCTCCTTTTCATGGTATTATCGTTACTGCGGGAGCACCTGAAATTCCTGTTTCTTTAATGGAACAGTTAATCGATGGAGGAAGACTGGTTGTGCCGGTTGGGGCCAGGTCTTTACAGACGCTTTACAAGATCACCAAGCAAGGAGATAGCTTTAATAAGAAAGAATTTACAAGCTGTGTCTTTGTCCCCTTGCTTGGAGAATACGGATGGAAAGAGAATTAACCAGTGTCCATCCATAAATGAGCGATTTTGTTCAAGGTCAAGGAAGGCGAAGATTTTAACCACTCCGAAGAAATATAGCTTCGCATTTCACAGGGCAAGCAGGAATATATTGACATGTAGGGGCACAGTGCGATGTGCCCTTACATAGAGTTTTTAAAAGAGTCCAAAACATGAATTCAGGAAAGATGAAATTTTCAGGAAACTGTTTGCCCACAACAATTGGGAGTCTGCCCCATGTGGATGCCAAAGAATCCACCCAATTGATGCTTCGATACACACCTCGAATCCCTGCATGGGTCCAAATGCCAAAGCTTTCAAAAGAGGGTATGCTGGTACAATTCAGTGAAGGCATTCCAGGACTGGTATTTAAGGAAGGGAAATTATCCTTTCTAAATGAAGGCCAAGAATTTGAAGATGCCTTACTCAAATTTTATGAGGAGTATCTCTTCGCTTTAGATGGTACTTCAATAAAAGATTTAAAGAGGTTTGCCATCTCTTTGGAATATGCCTCCGGATTATACGCATTGTTCGATCTATTGGGATCGATTCCTACTTCACTTGATGCAATAAAATGTCAGATTACAGGGCCTTTTACCCTGGGGACCGGCTTGACAGATAAGACGGGGCGATATGCCTATTACGATCCGACCCTTAAAGATATAATAGTAAAAAGCTTGAGTTTGAAGGCGAAATGGCAGATAAGCAAGTTTAAACCATTTGGAGTTCCTGTAATCGTCTCAATCGATGAGCCTTCTTTAGTGGGCTATGGTTCATCTGCCTTTATAAGCGTCACAAAAGACGATATACAAAAGTCCCTTGAGGAGATAATCGGGGTTATTCACCTTGAAGAAGGCATAGCGGCAACGCATTGTTGTGAGAATACGGACTGGGCATTACTCCTTGAAACAGGTATAGACATCATTAGTTTCGATGCGTATGGATTTTTTGATAATATCATTATATATGAAAATGAACTGAAGAAATTTATCGAGCGAGGGGGTATTATCGCCTGGGGAATTGTCCCAACCCATGATACGGATGTCTTGTCTAGTGAGACAGTAGATTCTTTGATGTCAAGGTGGTTGGATAATATCCAAAGACTGACAGCAAAGGGGATTGACTTTAACAGGTTATTAAGACAATCATTGATTACCCCAAGTTGTGGAGCAGGATCGTTAAGCCTGGAATTGGCTGAAAAGGCCCTTGCACTTACTAAAGATCTGTCTGAAAAGATAATTAGAGAGTATTTATAAGAAGTATCCATCCAGAAATGAGAAATTTTGTTCAAGGTCAAGGAAGGCGAAGATTTTAACCGCAGGAATATATTGACATGTAGGGGCACAGTGCGATGTGCCCTTACATCTGAGCCTGACGCAGAGATTGGACAAAAGAGCCATTTATGGATGGGCACTAACTAGAGATTACTGGATAAACATCTTGCTACTTCCTTCTGGTTTACAGATTCTCACTGTTTCAGAACTCACCCATAGTATAAAACTGCATTTGGAATCCAACTTCGACAGGGTGTGGGTGGAAGGTGAGATATCCAATCTTAGGTCCCCGTCTTCCGGCCATATCTACTTTACCCTAAAAGACAAAAATACCCAGATCAGAGCGATCGTCTTCAGATCCCATATTAGATTTCTTAAATTTGATATAAAAGATGGGCTTGAGGCTATATGTAGAGGGAGAGTAACTGTCTACGAACCCAGAGGCGATTACCAGTTGATAGTAGATCATATAGAGCCAAAGGGGATTGGCACTCTTCAACTGGCATATGAACAGCTTAAAGAGAGGCTGAGATGTGAAGGATTATTTGATCCCTTCAATAAAAAACCATTACCTCTGTTACCCAAAAAGATTGGATTAATTACTTCCCCTACCGGGGCTGCTGTTAGAGATATGATTCATGTTATCCACCGTCGTTTTCCCAATGTGGAGATTGTGATCTTCCCTGTCCGGGTTCAAGGGGAAGGCGCTTCTTTTGAGATTTCTCATGCCATAGAGGAACTTAACAGAATATCTGAGGTTGATGTGATAATTACAGGGAGAGGGGGAGGATCTATAGAGGATTTATGGGCTTTTAATGAAGAGATCGTTGCAAGAGCAATATACCGCTCTGAGGTTCCTGTAATATCGGCTGTTGGTCATGAGATAGATTATACAATCTCTGATTTTGTGGCAGACCTTCGTGCCCCTACACCTTCTTCTGCTGCAGAACTTGTTGTGCCCAATAAGTTTGAATTGATAAACTCACTGAAACAACTCAAAGTAAGATTTGAAGACTCTATATTTCAGATTATAATAAACAGCCATAATAAATTGGACGCTTACAACAATAAACTGGTAGATCCCAGAAGAATGCTGGATGATTTCAGGTTAAGGCTCGATGATATACTCGATCGTCTTTACATATATACATCCAACCGATTAAAACAAAGGATTGAATATTTTAAAAGGAGTCTCGATCATCTTTTCTTTAAAAGTCCGGAACAAAGAGTAAAAAAATCGAAGGACACGGTTTATCAATTGGATAAGGAAATGGAAATCCATATGAAGCATTGTTTGGAAACCAGAAGGCAGAACTTTGAGAGACTCATAAAAGGGTTAAACAGCCTAAGCCCTATGGAGATTTTACAAAGGGGGTACAGTATAACAAGAAGACTGCCTGACTATCTTATAGTAAAAGATGCCGGGTCATTAAATATCGGTGATAATATAAATGTCAAATTATTCCGGGGAGAGATAACCGGTAAGGTAAAAGCGATTAAAGACTAGACAGTTCGAAAACAATTTATATTTTTATGGAGAGAAGCTTGGAAAACAAGAAGATAGATGTCCGATTTTGGCTTTGCTGGTTGTTAACTATTTCCCTCCCTGTCTTTTTTTTGTCGGGGAATGTTTATCCAAAAGAGAAAGAGGGCTCATTTAATATAAGTTGGTATCCCAAAGATGTTAAACAGGGTGATATATGTGTGGTTACAGTATATGGTGATAAAGGTTTACGTTCAGTGACAGGGGAGTTTCAAAAAAGACCTCTTCTTTTCTATGAAACCAAAGGAAAGGAGTCGTTTCGTACCTTAATCGGTGTGGACCTTGCGGCCGACCCCGGGAAGTATCAACTCAAAATATCTGCAAAAGACGGTTATGCCAGGGATATAAAAGGAAATCGATGGATAAATATACAAAAAAAAGATTTTATCACACAGCGATTAACCCTGCCAAGAAAGATGGTTGAACCGGACAAGAAGACCCAGATTCGAGTGTTAAAAGAGGGGAAAAGGATTAAGAAGTTATGGACTGAGGTGAAAAAGGAGAGACTCTGGCATGGGGGATTTATTATGCCGATAGATGGAGAGATTATAAGTCCGTTTGGAGCAAGACGGATACTGAATGACTTGCCCAGAAATCCTCATAGCGGAGTTGATTTAAGAGCCGGGTTAGGAGCGAAGATACGATGTTCAAATACCGGCATTGCTGTCTTAGTGGACGATTTTTATTTTGCCGGGAAGTCAGTTTTTGTTGATCATGGACAGGGGCTTTATTCAATGTATTTTCACCTTTCTCAAATCAATGTAAAACCAGGGCAGCGCATTGAAAAAGGAGAGGTTTTAGGCCTTGCCGGTTCTACAGGCAGGGCAACCGGTCCTCATCTCCACTGGGGAGTGCGTTTAAGGGGGGCAAGGGTAGATCCTTTTTCATTATTAAGGTCGGATGTGGAAGTGGGAGACTAGTGTAGTGCCCATCCATAAATGGCCCTTTTGCCCAATCTCTGCGTCAGTCTCAGATTTTAATCCTCGAAATATGTCAATATATTCCTGCGGTTAAAATCTTCGCCTTCCTTGACCTTGAACAAAATTGCTAATTTCTGGATGGACACTAGTGTAGATATGTCAACCAAAAAATAGAAGCAAACCACCCCAGCACAAAATTACTCTCCACGATACCTTCCATTAAGATGCCGTGTGAAACTGCCTTTCTCTCATAGAGATATATATAGATATATCCATAGATGGTACATACCAGAAGTATATAGCCTAATTTGGGGATTATTCCTAAAAGAGATGATATAAACAATACGAAAGATAGTGCACCCAAAAGAGACTTGAGGATGGACTTGGTCTTTTTATCTCCTATTGTTATGGGAATAGTCTCTTTACCTACGATCCTGTCTCCCTGGATATCCATAATATCAAAGAGCGCGGATCGAACAAATACCAGGACAAAAACGAAGAAGAAGGCGATACCAGTCGATATATTAATCTTCGAATTGATAGCGATTACGGGCAGGATTGAGATAACCGCGCCCCATGCAAGGGCTATAAATATGGTTTTTGAGCCTGGTATATCCATTAGCTTCTGATATCGAAGCATCTTTTTCAGGCTGTTTGGTACGATTTTTATACCGTATATCAACCCTGGAAGAGAGATAAGGAGAATGAACAGAAATGCTCTCCATCCCATATTGAAGCAGAGAAAAAGGGATATCATTGCAGAAAATATTATAGAGGTGGCGACTGTTTTTTTATGTATTTCGTAAAATTCTGCTCTACTAGGGTCGTTAAACCTTGCAGCTTTTTTATCAATAAAATAATAGAGGATATGCATGTAAAATACATAAGAACCTGCGATTATAGAAAATGGAAGCCTTGGGGTAATATCTTGGAGCAGGCAACAAACATAGCTGAGACATCCGGCACCGAGAGCAACATATATATTGCTCTTTACAGTAAATCTCAAGAGATTATTCCAAAACCTTGTAAAGAAAGAGCCTTCGTTTTTCCGGAAACCCTCTAACCTCTCCACTATCCTATTTATCATCCAATTTGGTGTTGAAGCTCCAGCAGTAACCCCAATGACATTCATACCGATAAACTTTTCTGGATCAAGATCATTTTCAGTTTCTACAAGGAGTGTTTGAATGCCGGTAGATTCTGCAATATTTACAAGTCGTCTGGTATTACCGCTATTTCGACCTCCGATTACGACGATGCTATCTACATTCTCCGCAAGATTGATGACCTCTTTTTGCCTCTTTGAGGTAGAGTCACAGATTGTATTGAATATCTTTACTTTAAGGAATTTCTCATGAATCTTCTTCGATATTTTGCTGAATTCTGAGATATCCAGAGTCGTCTGTGCAACAATACAGACGTTTTCCATGTTCGCTGGCAGATGGTCAATGTCATCAATATTACTTACTACCACTCCTTTATTCTGAGAGAATCCCAGAAGGCCTTTGACTTCAGGGTGTTCCTTGTCCCCAACAATTATTATATGGTATCCTTCTTTTGCCTGTTTTTGAATTATCGACTGTACTTTCATCACCCTGGGACAGGTGGCATCAAGAATTTTTAAACCCTTCTTCTTAATCTGTGCTAGTTCTTCGGGGCTGATCCCATGTGCCCTAATAATTATGGTTCCTTCTAAGGAATCACTTAAAGAGTCCAGTACTTTTACTCCTTTGCTTTTAAGCATATCAATGGCCTGCGGATTATGTACCAATGGACCATAGGTGTATATATCCCCTTTTTGATCGATTGCATCAAATACAATATCCATAGCCCTTCGAACACCCATGCAAAATCCTGCAGTCTTAGCAAGCCTTACCCGCATTTAATCTCCTATGATATCAGCCTGTAGCCTAAATCCTTTTTTGGCAACAACCTGGTATAATTGTGAAAAGGCCGAATTTTCTAAAGAAATAGTGAATATTATACTAAGAGTCTTTGCTTCATTACGCAAGAGAAAAATTGTGAAGTAATTTAAGCCCCCTCAAACAATTTGCAATTTTTCGCTTCGCTCTATTTGAATCTTTAACAAAATAACTCAAAATGCTCGTTAAAGACCATCCAAATCATTATTCGGCTTAACAATTACCTTCATTTTAAACTTGACATGCTTAATTTGAATTCGATATACTCCAATTGCTTAAGCAAACGAGCCTTAAAAGTCGGTTAAATTTTAGATAGTAGACATTGATTATTAAAGAGGTAAAACAAGAAAGGTATTTGGGGTCGTTCGTTAATTAAAGCTAAAAAAGGATAAGGAGGTTTTCAAATGGTTGGGATTACATCCTATGGGGGATATATTCCTCGGTATCGGTTAAATCGAATGATTATAGTTCAAAACATGGCCTGGTTGCTCCCTCCAATGATGGCAGTGGCTCAAGGGGAGAAGTCAGTTGCAAACTGGGACGAAGATGCATTGACCATGGCGGTTGCTGCTGGTTATGACTGTATGACCGGCAGGGACAGAAAGGCATTGGATGGCATCTATCTGGCTTCTACTACTTTACCTTATGTGGATAGACTTAATTCCGGTATTGTTGCCACAGCACTCAATGTGCCTGAAGAAGGCGTAACAAACGCAGACTTTTGCTCTTCTCAAAAGGCTGGAGTTACTGCTTGTATCTCAGCACTACAAGCAGTAGGGTCAGGAGAAAAGAATAATGTTCTGGTAATGGCATCTGACCAGCGTTGTACAAAGATGGCCACTATGTATGAGATGTTTCTAGGAGACGGTGCAGCGGCATTGCTTTTTGGCAAAGACGATGTAATCGCAGAGGTGATGGGCTCTTTTTCTTTAACCTGTGATTTCGTAGACCATTATAAAGGTCGTGGCAAAGAGTATGACTATACGTGGGAAGAGAGATGGGTAAGAGATGAAGGGTATGTAAAGATCATACCTAAGGCCATATCCGGGTATCTTAAAAAGACGGGTATGGATTTGAGTAGTTTTGATAAGGTAATCTTTCCATGCTATTTCAAAAGAGAACATATGAATATCTCTAAAAAATTAGGGCTTGATCTTTCGAAAGTTCAGGATAATATGCATGAGGTCTGTGGCGATACAGGTGTTGCCCATCCTTTAGTTATGTTGATTTCTGCTCTTCAAGAAGCAAAACCCGGAGATAAGATTTTAATGGCCAGTTTTGGACAGGGGTGTGACGTAATTGGATTTGAGGTTACTGACAAGATAAAAGACTTCAAAGGCCCCAAAGGGATCAAGGGTTCACTAGAGAATCGCGCAGAGTTGGACAGTTATCAGAGATACGCAAAATTTAGAGAACTGATTGTGGCAGATTTAGGCCTTCGCGGAGAGACATACGGCAATACAGCCTTAACGACCCTGTGGAGAAAACGAAAGGTAATACTCGGTCTTGTGGGTGGTAAATGCACGAAATGCGGCACTCCGCAGTTTGTTCCTCAAGATATATGTGTGAACCCCAAGTGTAAGGCCATACATTCTCTGGAAGATTATGAGTTTTCATGCAGGACAGGAAAAATCCTGACCTATACAGGGGATATGCTTGCAGCCTCTATTGATCCGCCTGCAATTTATGGACTAATCACTTTTGATGAAGGCGGGAGGATGTTCTGTGATTTTACAGATTGTCTTCTTGAACAGGTAAAGGTAGGGCGAAAAATAAAGATGTCTTTTAGGAGAAAGAAGAAGGATAATATTCGTGGATATCATGGGTACTTTTGGAAGGCAGTTCCTCAGGTTGAACAATAAAGGAGGTAAGAGATATGGCAACTGGAATTAGAGATAAAGTAGCTATTATTGGTATGGGTTGTACCAGGTTTGGCGAGAGATGGGAGTCAGGCGCAGAGGAGTTGATGGTTGAAGCCTATGAAGAGTGTTTGAATGATGCGGGTATTGACAAGGATAAGATTGAGGCGGCCTGGTTCGGTGTTGCTGCGGAAGAGGTAAATGTTGGGAAAAGCGCATTGCCTGCTTCAATTGCACTGAGATTGGCCAATATACCTGTGACTCGAGTAGAGAATTTCTGTGCCACAGGGACTGAGGCTTTCAGGGGGGCAACATATGCGGTTGCTTCTGGGGCATATGACATTGCATTGGCTATAGGTGTTGAGAAATTAAAGGAGACAGGCTATGGTGGACTTCCAGACTTCGGCATGGCCGGAAGTTATGGGCTGCATTCCTTCTGGTTTCCGAACATGACTGCACCAGGGTGTTTTGCCATGCTTGGAAGTGCATATTCTGAAAGGTACAAAGTGGAAATGGGTGAACTAAAGAAGGCAATGGCTCATGTTTCTTCCAAGAGCCATGCAAATGGCATTTTAAACCCAAAGGCACATATGCGCAAGGCAGTTACTGAAGATAAGATTCTGAACGCACCTATGATTGCATATCCTTTGGGTCTATTCGATTGTTGTGGAGTAAGCGATGGCTCTGCTGCTGCTATTGTAACAACCCCTGAAATAGCCAAGAGCCTCGGCAAGAAGGATTTCATTACTGTAAAGGCCTTGCAGATATCTCTGAGCAATGGTGAGGAGATGCAATATAATGAGTGGGATGGGGCTCATATTGTTACGACAACCAAGGCGAGTGCCAAGGCATACGAAGAAGCGGGCATCAAGAACCCTAGAGAAGAGATAAGTATGATGGAGGTACATGACTGTTTCTCTATCACTGAACTCGTTACCATGGAAGATCTGCACATATCTGAAAGGGGTAACGCATGCAAGGATATAATGGATGGGTTCTATGATCTGGATGGAAAGATTCCATGTCAGACAGATGGTGGGTTAAAGTGTTTTGGCCATCCTATCGGGGCATCTGGCCTTCGTATGCTCTATGAGATGTACTTGCAGCTTCATGGGAGAGCCGGGGAGAGACAGCTTAAAGACCCAAAGATAGGCCTCACCCACAATCTGGGCGGATTCCCTATGATGAATGTCTGTAGCGTGGCAATCATTGGAAAACATGATGCATAAATAAACAGATAACAATTAGAAAAAAAAGGAGATGGAACTCCATATAGGGTTTCCATCTCCTTTTATTTACGGCATTCAATTACATCCTTTGTTCTTTATATCTCTTTTTTTTCATAAGACCTTTCTTTCCAATCATTTTCTTTTAAGCAGGGTTTTTCTATCCTAATAAATAATGGTTAATCGACAAGCCCCACCAGTTCGTCACCAATATAGATCGGCATTCGACTGTTTACAATCAAGGCTGTTGCTGTTTTGTATTGTGTCGCTATAATTACCAGTCTTCCAATTGGGTCGTCTGGAAGCTTAACCTTTTTATTGGAGATGGGGTCGACTACCCACTTACCTCGGCGCAAGATATTAAATATGTGCCCAGGCTTTATCCCACTATACGCACCGGAATCGATATAAACGATATCGCCTTCAGCCAGATCGCTATGTTTCCCTTTTGATTCAATAATCCAGCCATACATGGGTTTTTCAAACTTAGTGATAAACAATTCGTGGTAGGGAGGCATATAGGTGCTAATTAAATCACCTTTTTCGATTGTTTCAGATGAGCGAATTATCTCTGCGCGTATTACCTGATCCTCTATCTGGTCTACTTGAACAACGCCAAGGATATTGACTTTCTTTCCGATTACTATATCCGTCATTGGATGTACGACAGTACCTTCAATTCTGAAAATGGTGAATTGAGCGTCTTTGGATACTTTTATGTTATCTTTAAAGGTGAGAAATATACTGTCTCCTCTGCCCAGGAGGTTTTTACCCTCTCTTTCTCTAATGATACTGCCAATGCCTTCTATATCATCTACGATAAGACCTGCAAAAAATGCCTTTGGATAAGAAGTAAGATCGATTTTAGAAGGAGGTTCAGGCAGGGGAGGCCCCGGTTTGGTAGATATAGGAGAAAGTTTACGTTCTTCTTCTGGTATTAATATGCTATAAGGATAAAGATGTATACGGTTACCTGGATAGATCAAATGAGGATTTTTAATGTATTGGTTTTTTTTCCATAGCCATGGCCATAAAAAAGGATCTTTGTAGAATTTGTCCGATATATCCCACAGGGTATCTCCCTTTACAACAGTGTAGTCCATCTCTTTCTCAAGTACATGTAGCACCTCAGCCAAACACTTAGAAAAACCGAGGCTGGAAAGAAGAATTACAAAACAAAAAACCGAAACCAAATATTTTTTCATGGCATGCCACTCCTTTTAAAAAGCTGTTTTAAAAATTTCCTAATAAATTTAAAACGTTATCTTTAAATATTTAACCATACATGTTATTATAACGCATAGCGTATAAGGTTGCAATAATATTATGTAAGTTTTACCATGAGCATGAAGGAAAACCGGATTCATATATCACGGATCTAAGATGTTTCTTCATATCTACACTCGATTACTTATCCATTATGTAACTGTTCAGCCGGATAATGATTTGGATGGTCTTTTACGAACATTTCTGGATGGACACTATTTAAATAATAACTACTTGGCCTGGCCGGACTCCATTTTTATTTTTATTGCTTTGATTATATCTTCTAATACCCTTGTCCCTTTTTGAGCCATAGATAGGTCATACACTCCTGTTACAAAAGATCCTTTTTGAACAAGGAGTATGTTCTTATGGTTGGGTTCATGCGAAATTAATCCACGTTCTCCAAGACCATCCAGGGGGAGGCATCTCCCGATTTTATGCAGAAAATCTTTGTATTGCTCAAAGGCCTTCATCGCATTTTCTCTTGAAGGCAAAAAAGCCAGAAATACAGAAACAGTCTCACCTTCAAAGATGTATTTACAAACGATCCCACTGTCCAAAAATCCATGGCCAAGAATTCCTCCCTTTATATACCTTTCAGATCCTTTAACCCTCCCGAATTCAGGGAACAAGGAGAGCTGCCAAGGAGGCGAGGTATCCCCCTGGATTCTTTCTGCTAAGTTGTACGCTATGACCTTGTGGTGCATTTTCCACATTTCACTCTTAACAAAAGAAAGAATCTCAACAAAGTATTTGTCTTTATAAAAGACAAGATAGCCATCGGTTTCAAAAGACGCTGTACCGATATTTAAAGATGTTGCCTGTTCCCCTCTTTTTGACTGAAACACGCCAAATGCATTCAGCTTTTCTCCCATATCATAAATATCAACGGTTATCGAATCGTTTGGATTCGATCTTGAAGAATAGTGTGCGCCTTGTAATGAAACAAACCCGTATGCGACAAAAAAATCTGCTGCTCCATTAATGTATTTATAGAGATTCCGAGGGTCAAAGTGGTATGGCTTTTCTGTTATTTTCCAATCGGATATTTTTATCCTGTCGATTAGATATGTATCTCCTCGCAATTGAGGAATGCATAAGGCAAACACGCAAATCAGGAAAATAATGATTCCGAAAAAATACGGATAACTTAGGGCCGTTTGTTTTCTTCTCATCGTATTATTAAAAAACAATATGTGTATTGCGCATTCGTTTTAGTGAAATAATCGAGATTATTCTACACAACTCTCGCAACATTTGCATGTATCATGTGCGTGCCATGCCGTAGCTCTTGACCTTGGCTCAACCAGTGTAACGATTTTTTCATAGGTGATCACTTCTTTCAGTATATCTCTCGGGGTATACCATGTTACGTCCCTTATCTTACTGAAATACAAGGAA
>JAUXFK010000198.1 GCA_030623035.1 Deltaproteobacteria bacterium
CAAAAAGATCATAAGGAAGCCGGGTTCAAACCCTGGCGAGATAGGGGACGCGCACCCCCTCTTTTTCTATATTTTCTGAAAAACGACATGTTATACAGAAGGATTAAAACGGCTTATTGTAAAAAATCTGTCAAAAGGTTATAAGTCATTTTATAATGATTTGAGTATGTTCTGAGGGTTCAGAAGACATTGGGCCGGACAGTCAAGATAATTTATTATTGCATTACACTTTGAAATATAACTCATTTAGTTGTAGAATTGAACAGAAACGATGGAATCACTTTTCTGTATATCACTCTAGATGTGGAGATATGCAGAACTATAGAATAACTTGTTAGGGCTACAAAGGAAGAGGGATGGAGATGGACGATCTAGAGAAATACATATTCGAACAAGTCAAGATCGAGGTGGACTACACACGTTCTTGGCCTAATAAACTATTGGCTTTTTATGTCGCCATAAATTTCGGCTTGGCTGGTTCTTTCTTGGCGTTTTCGAGTCGAGACAAAGGTCTCGCCGCAGTTCCTGATAGTGCAAAACTGCTAATAATTTTGGGCGTAGCAGTTTTGTTTTTTTGGACGATATGGCTCTTGATAAGAAATCATCTGTCATATATTGATTACCGAAACATCCAGATACAGTTTCAGATCGACCACCTGGAAAAAACACACAAAGAAAAGTTCTTGTTGCCAAAGATCTGGTTTAGGTTGAACGACAGGAACATCTTCGCGCGCGGGCAAGGCTGGGGGTACTATGGGTTTATTACCGTTCTAGTCACCGCTATTACCATTGCGACGGTATGGGGCAGTAAGTACCTCTTTACGTCCTAACTGTGTTTTCAACCGGACGCGGTGTGACATCGGCGCAATATTTGGCCACCGTGCCATGCGCCGGTTAAAACGGCGTTAGCATCAAAAATAAAAATTACTTTATGAAAACATTCGATTTGAACATTGAAGAAATTTTAGAAAATTGGGAAATTCACCATGCTTTACGTGAGGTCATTGCCAACGCATTGGATGAACAATTATTATCAAACACAGAAAATATAAAAATTGAAAAATCGGGGAGTAGGGCTGACCCCTTCCTCTCTCATCATACCGAATTAACAAGGTTTTTCAACTATTACTTCATGATCTCATAAATTTAATATCGGTTTTACGATCACAACTATTTCAAAAAGTCAAACGGAGACTTGACCCTCTCCCCTCCTCACTCTCCCTCCCCTTATCAACCAACCAGGCACTGCTGGAGTAAGGATGCTATAATCTAAGGCCCCCAAAAAAAAGTTGACGATTTATCTTCAATATGATAGAAAAAATTAATCCTTTTTTTAAAGGGAAGACAGAAGAGATTCTTATATAAACTAAGATAAGGAGACGGCTCATCATGGAAGCAAAGAAATCATATGGCGTGAAGGAAAAGGAAAGCAAGGAAGAGTTCACTACCGGTTCAGGGATACCGATCAAGAGGATATATACCCACGAAGATATAGCCGGCTTGGACTACAACAGGGATCTGGGATATCCTGGAGAGGAGCCGTATACGCGGGGGATATACCCCACCATGTACAGGGGAAGACCATGGACCGTACGACAGTTCAGTGGTCTTGATTCTGCTGAAGCCACGAACAAGAGATATAAGATGTTGTATGAAATGGGCACCACCGGCTTTGCAATCGCTATGGACGACGCAAGCTTGAACGGATTTGATCCCGATTCGCCGGAAGCGGAGTTTGAAGTGGGCGTTGGCGGTGTCAATGTCTTTTCAATGAGGGATATGGAGGAAATGTTTGATGGCCTGCCCATAGATAAGATATCCACGGCAGTAATCCAAATTATACATACAACCTGTCCCCATACTGCAATGTACCTTGCCATGGCTGAGAACAGGGGAATTGATATAAGAAAAGTAAATGGAACCAGTGAGGGAGATCCTTGCAGTTATGGTGGCTGTTTCGATCCCGATATCTTGCCTGTCCGCCAGGTATTCAGGCTCTGTGGTGATTTAGTGGAATGGTGCGCTATGAATGCACCCAAATGGCACCCGGTAAGTTTTACCTCCTATAACTTTCGAGAGGCGGGAGTAAATGCCTATCAAGAGATAGGCGGGTTGATTGCCTCCGCGGTGGCCATTATTGAGGAGGTATTAAGTAGGGACAGGGGGCTGGGCGTAGATGACTTTGTGCCTCAACTTGCATTCCACCTATCAGCTCACAATGATTTTTTTGAGGAAATAGCCAAGATGAGAGCAACAAGGAGGATGTGGTCGAAGCTAATGACCGAAAGATATAAGGCAAAAGATCCACAGACAAAGAGGCTTAAGTTTCATGTCCAGACAGCCGGTTCCTCTCTTACCTACCAGCAGCCATTGAACAACACTATTCGCGCCGCTTACCAAGCACTGGCGGCGGTTCTTGGCGGAGTCCAATCTCTTCACGTCTGCTCCTATGATGAAGCCATCTGTACCCCTACGGAAGAGTCGGCCATACTCTCTGTAAGGACTCAACAGATACTCCAGAATGAGACCAAAGTGACCAATACCGTAGACCCGTTAGCAGGTTCCTACTTTGTAGAATCGTTAACCAATGAAATGGAGAAAAGGGCATGGGATTTCTTTAACGAGATAGAGGAACGGGGTGGATGGGTTAAAGTAATAGAGACAAGATGGCTGCGCGATGAAGTCATAAACAAGGAAGTATGTAAATATGAAGATGAAATAAGAAGAGGAGAGAGGAGAGTGGTAGGTGTCAACTGTTATAAGATGGAGGAGAAGCCAGGAAACATTACCTATTTCCGTCCCGATCCCGAGATCGCTAAGAAGATGAAGGAAAAAGCGGAAAAACTGAAGAGTGAGCGGGATAGTGTCAAAGTCGGGGAGGCATTGGCTGAACTCCGCGAAGCAGATGAGAATGGAGAGAACGTAATGCCTGCGATTATGAAAGCAGTTAAGGCCTATGCCACTCTGGAGGAGATAAATGATATAACAATTCGTCGCTACCCCTTTGTTGGACATAGTAGTTTATTTTATGGTTTGAAAGGAAAGAGGCAATGAGAAAAATTAGGGTTTTGACGGCTAAGCTTGGATTTGACATGCATAACAGGGGCATAATCGTTGTAAATAAGGCGTTAAGAGACAGTGGGATGGAGGTAATATATGTTAGCAATCAATTTCCTGAAGTAATAGCGGAAACTGCTTTACAGGAAGATGTGGATGTCATTGGCATAAGTTGTTTAAATTCTGCCACCGGTATAGAACTTATGGCAAAGCTGATGAATATACTAAAAGAGAAGCGACTCGATAATACGCTGGTAGTTTTTGGCGGGATCATTATTCCCGATGATGCGCCCAGGCTAAAAGAGATAGGTGTTGCAGAATACTTCCCCCCGGGATCGGATCTGGATTCAATGGTCAATTTTATCAAAGAAAATATCACAATGGGTTGATGGAAGATGTAGAAAAGGCATAAACTCTTCGACAATGTAATAACCTCCATGGCTTGCTGATACAGTAAAGAATACCGTGCTTCCGCACGTAGTAAAGAAAGGGGGTCACCCATTAAAGGGCTTGTCAAGAGAAAAAACACCTCTCCATCCGAAAAAAATGCATTTTTTTACATGACTAACAAGACACGCACCAGTACCGCATCGTTTTCTTCCCCTTCCGCATCCGTTATTTCTTTCTTATCGGTTTACGGTTCAGCCTGAGGTAGACCGATCCGCACCAGTCACCCATCGGGTTCAAGGCGAATGTGATGTAAGCGCAATGCTTAAATCACTGCCCCTTCCGCCTGCGGCGGACCAGAAAATCATCGGTTCCATACCGTGTTCAATGGAAAATTTACAGATCTTATGGTTATTAACCAACCCTTATATGACTCACGGCATAGGCGAATCAAGATAGAAAGCGATCATCGTTTGGTTGTAAAGGGTGCAGTAGATACCAATCAGCCCTGGTGGATTCTATACCAACCCCTTTGCCGGTTCCCTACTGCACTCTAAAAAGCTTGGCTTCATCAAACGGTACTTGATCCCGCATAACATAATAAGATGCCCTGGCTATTTTGTTACTCAAAGCCTTGATAGCAACTATCCCGTTCTTTTTGGCCATTTTTCGCTGATAGAATCTCTGTGCCTCAGGACAATATCTTATGGCGAAGTGGGCAGCCTCTACATATGCCCAGGATAGGTATTTGTTACCGTTCTTTCTGTTTCCCTCTCCTTTGCTTTTACCATTGGATAGCCGCTCGGCTTTTACACAACGACAATAAGATGAGTAATCTCCTACCTTGGGGAAACGGTTTATATCTCCCACTTCCAGCATGATGGTAAGTCCCAGAATATCTCCGATTCCCGGAATGGTCAGGAGAGATTTGAATTCTTTACGGAGCTTGACCTGAGACATTATTTCCTTTTCTATATCTTTGATCCTCTCGGTCAAAAACCGGATGACCGCTATGTTACTCTTAGCAGATAATACCAACTGGGGATAGCCAAACATCCCTTCAGTATCCGACTCGGTGAGTCTTTTGATTTCCCGAACCGATATTTTTGTGCCAAGGTTTCTGGTTATCATGCCCTGTAGACTCAAAATGTTGGAAGTCCTCTGCCTCACAAAGAAAAGCCTTCTACGCAGTAAATCCCTGGTTGGTCGCTCTTCTTTCGGATAGATGTATCCCTCTCTGGCAAAATGTTCAAACGTCGCATATGGGCTAACCAGAATGAGTCCCACCTATCATCCGTGTGTTTTAGTCCCTCATACTGTTTTATGGCAGAAGGATTGGCCAGATGTACCTTATGCCCATGTTCCTGCAACCCGTCTACCAGCCAGTAACAGTTGTATGTCGATTCTACCACTACTCCGGCAAGATCCTCCTTGAAGGGTTCCAGGTCTGATAAAATTGTCCCCAGATCATTGGGCAATCTCCTTTTGTATAATCTCCGGTCTTGTTCATCAATGACTCCCAGATAATTATTTGTTGAATGTAAATCGATTCCAGCGTATACTTTCATCTGACACCTCCTAAATCCATATTGTTAGTTATTTGACTAACCGGTACCATAGCATCCTTTGCTATGGAAAGGGAGGTGTCATCTCTCTATCTATTTGTTTATCTCTTTTTAATAACTCTCGTCAGGCTGTGGTGACATTTAACGAAGCGATCCAAAAGAAAATGTCACGCTTGACGAGTACACCTTCAGGTGCTCTGCTAAACCATAAAAGCACTTTATATGATTATCAGCCCTGGAAAATAGAATTTAATCTTTATCATTGCCTTTTGATGAAGGCGCAGGCGGTGAGCAAGGCTGTTGTAAAGATAGAGAGGTTGATGGAGGAGAATAGGGAGTTAACG
>JAUXFK010000061.1 GCA_030623035.1 Deltaproteobacteria bacterium
AAAAAATACCATTTCCCGTCATTCCGGCGAAAGCCGGAATCCAGTGTTTTCAAGCAGTTGCGGACCATCTGGACTCCGGTTTTCACCGGAGTGACGACTTTTTACGAATTCATCAATGTTAAGCACAAGGCAATTCTTATACGCAACCGCCTTGTAATCCTGAGGAAGATGGAGGGATGAGTAAATGCTGGAAGGTATTCAATTCGTTACGAATGCAGCAGGTGAGAAAACCGCTGTATTGATTGACTTGAAACAATATGGCGAGCTCTGGGAGGATTTCTACGATGCTATCATCGTTCGCCAACGGGCTGACGAACCACGCGAGTCTTTGGAATCGGTTCGGGAAATATTGAAGCAGCAGGGAAAACTGAATGCCTGAGTATACCATCACGTTCGCTCAATCAGCCCGAAAAGAACTGGAACACCTCAGTGCCAATATCGTCAACCGAGTATTCCCCAAGATAGAGAGTTTGGCTCGGAATCCCCGTCCCTCTGGCTGTCACAAGCTCCAGGGCTTCGAAAACCTCTGGCGTATTCGCATTGGGGATTATCGCGTGATCTACCAGATATTTGATGACAAGATGGTGGTTGACATAGTAGCCGTGCGCCATAGAAGTCAGGCTTACAGGTTCAGATAGACGGCAGCTGCGCCCAAATCCCCGCCTTTGCTAGCGGGGAATGCGTGACAAGTGAAGGATGATATGTCAGCGAGACGATCCTGAAAGCGATCGACGGCGGGAATATCGCAAAGCGCAGATACGTTATACAGCTTAAACTCTTGAAAATAACGAAATCTAACAATATGAAAAACCGCATATTCAAATTTTCAGGGTATGTTCTATTCAGTTTACTCCTTTTTTTGCTTTTCATATATATCAAATTCCCCTATGAAAAAGTAAAAGATACGATTAGCAACTCTTTTGAGAACAGATTCTCATATAGTCTTACCATTAATGAGCTCCGGCCCCTATTCCCTCCTGGTTTGACCCTCAAAGAGATAGAGATACTTACAGATGCAAAAGACAAAAAGAGACCAATCCTTGAGGCACAAAGGCTTGCCCTGAAATTGGAAATCCTCCCTCTTTTCCTGGGTCATCGCAACTTTAATTATGAAATATACACCTATGACGGTATTATAAAAGGGGTCGTAAAAAATCCAGAACCAGGCAAAGACAAAAAAACATCTATAATCGCCGACATACAGAATATAGACCTTTCTCATTATCCGCTTTTAAACAAAGATACAAACTTTTCGCTTTCAGGTAAACTGAGAGGTAAAGTAAGGATCGTTGAGGAGGAAAACACCACACCAGGTTTGAAGGGAGAGATAACCCTATTCATTGACAATGGAAAGATTGAAGGGATCAATATAAAAAAAGCTACATTAAAAGATATTTCAGTTAAAGGTGTCGATTGTGACTTTGAACTCACACAAGAAAAGATTCTTTTAAAGAAAATGGCCTTTCACGGAGAGGATATTGATGTTAACATTACAGGAAAAATATTATTAGCTGAACAGATAAAAGAGAGCAATTTAGACTTAATGTTGCATTTTAAACCCAAAGAGGGGTTCAAAAGGAAGTATCGCTTTCTCTTTAGATTGTTCAGGAGTATTAGAGGCAAAGGGGGGTTCTATTCCATTCCTGTTAAAGGGACAATCCAAAGTCCTGAAATAGAAACTCTTTTAAGGATTTAAATCGTTTCGAAAGAAGTAATTTGAATCGCAATATCGAGAATCGACGGGTCTCTCTTATTCGTAAGTATACTCAACCCTACGATCCTTAATGCTCTTGCCGAGTTCTCAATCTCGTATAAGAAATTAACCAACTTAACCAAAGGTACATTCGCAAGCTTTATATCAATAGAGTTTTGCAAATAACGTCCGCTTTTCGATTCTCCCAGTGGTTTCATATACTTGATGTTACTCTTTAACCCAGCCTTACCTGCCAGCCCTTCTAAGTAGGAAAGGGTAACAACGCCTTTCTCTTCCTTTGCTTCTTTTCCCTTTTTAAGGTTACTCTTCTTCAAGTATTCATACTCATTTTTCAGATAGATAACCTCTTTTAGTTCACTCTCTTTTTGGGGAATTAGCCGATCTAAGAGTGTCAATCGATCTTTAGCCGGTGAAATCACAAACTGATAAAATAAAAATAAGACCAATAATAATATTCCACCTATAACGACGATCTTCTCACGACCTTTTAGTCCCTTCATCTTAACTTATCCTAATCAGCTATACCCATCCTGAAATCAAAACTAACCACACCCCTTTGAGCACTCATCTTTGCATCTTTTATCTGAACTTCTTTCAATAATTTCGATTGATTCAGGGAAGCATTTATCTTATCAACAGTATCAAATGAACTGGCCTCACCCAGGACACTTATACCCTCTCCATCCATCTTTATCTTGTTAATTTTTATATCCTTTTCTGAAGGAATCCTTATCGTTAGCTCCCTTAAAATATTCAAAAAGGATGCGGATCCCCGTATCCCTCCAAAAGAGATGTCTTTATCTTTTTCTTCACGGACACTGTTTCTCATCTGTTGTATCTCGTTTACTATATTTTTAACATCTGGAAATGTCCGGGTAAAAATCTGCCTTATCTCTGCTTTCAGTCCTTTGTATTGTCTTTCCTTTAGATAACGGTTCGTAAATAGATTTCCCATAGAAAGGAAAAAAACCAAAAATAACCCTACAAAAATAAAGATCAAATTCTTTCTTATATCCGCATATTTCTCTTTAAAACTATACTCTTCTTTTCGAAAATTTATACCGGCGCCTCTTCTTTTAACACCCTTAATAGCGAGACCCAAGGCGCCGGACATAATTGATTGATCCTGGGAACCGATATCGGACAGAGAGCTTGGCAGAGATTGCAAAGGGTGGAATTGTGATGCCTCAACATCAAATTTTCGTTCAAAATACCTTTCTATATTTCTAATGTTCGATGATCCGCCAGTCAATAGAATCTCTGAAACATCCTGCTCAAAACAGATCGTTTTATAATAAGAAACTGCGAGGTCTATATCCCTGCTCAATCCATCCAGGGTATCTGTGATTGCCTTTGACATTTTAAACCCGCATGTATCTCCATTTCCGGGTTTGTCTTCACGTTCAATATGTTCCAGTAATATTGCACCTTCTACCTTCTTTTTTTCTTCTGCAGTTTCAAAGTCTATGGAAAACTCTTTTGAAATGGCTTCGGTGATATCCTTCCCTCCAATCGGTATGCTTCTTATAAACTTAAGGATTCCATCTTTTATGATACACAGAATTGTTTTTTTCGCCCCAATATCAATTATAGTGACTGCCCCATCTTTACTAGTACCCCTGATTGCATCAAAACAATAAAACAAAGAAGAAGAATCCAAATCCACAATCTGGGGTTCTATGGAGGCATTCTCCATGATTTCCAGGTGTTCTTTTATAACTCTCTTTGGGGCAGCCATTACCAATAAGTCTGTCCCATTAACTGATCTCTTATTCGTAATAGAAAAATCTATCAGGATATCATCGAGGAAAAAGGGCAGGATAGACTCCACCTCACTGTTCATTACCTGACGGACTTTATTCAAATTGGAAAAAGGAAGATTTATATTTCGAACCGCCACAGATCCGCAAGATATGGAAGATACAAACACATCCCCTTCAAGGGACTCTTCATCCAACATCCTCTTTATATTTTCTGATAAATCATGCATCGGCGTTTCGGATTGGCTGTCCTCTCTTTTCCTCTTTGCAAACCCTGTTACCTTATACCCTTTGAACCCACCGATGATCTGAACGGCCTTAATTGAATCATTGCCTATATCCAGCCCGATGATCTTATGGGGAACAACAAAAAACATACCTACTCCACAGCCCAGTAAACGATCTTCATAATATTCTCCCCGCCCTCTTTTTTTCTTTCTATGATTGCCCTGACCCTCTTTTGTGCCATATTTACCGTTGCCTCTACATCCACAGAAAAGAAAATGCTTTGAACGGTGATCTGCCCTTTTATCTTTTCATAGATTTCTCCCATATCAGGCACATTCTTGAGATCGATTATGCTTTCAAATGGTTCTTCCTCTCTTTTTTCAATGATATTTCTGGCCATCTCTTCATCTATTGGCGTGATCCATTCATCTCCATCTAAGTAACCCAAAGTCTGCAATACAATGGAATTCGCTGTATTGATATTTATCTTTCCGTTAGAATGAACGGTCGTATAATCTTTTATACCTTTACTGTCTTTTGTTCCATAAAAATAATCCTCAGTTATCCCCCTGATCATCAGCAGTTCTGATATAATCTCCATGGGGGCATCCTTGCATGGATAAGGCTTTTCTAACCCCTGATAGTAGTCATCTTCTGCACCCATCTCTCGGATGTCATGATCCGTGTCAATCCAATCCATTATCGCATCGGTAGTATCTGCATCAATCTCAAATAATGTAAATAACGCGTCTAACTGCTGTAAACTCTTTGAGTTATCTTCTACAACTCGATTCACATCGATCTTACTGCATTCATCTATAATACTCAAGTGGATCGTCCCTTCATTAATGTACTGTGAGTATAAAAATGGTGTCTTAGAAAGTTCTGCAAACTTTCCCCAGTCTTCAGAAAAGGCATCATAGACGTTGTCGTCTCTTTTTAAAAGTGCAATTGCAGCATTCAGCCCTGACTTTGCAGTGTATAACGCCTTTGTCGCATCCCTGATATTGGCGGCAATCGTTATGTCAACCCTTGTTAAGTAATTGAACTCTACAACCATTACAAAAAGCAGTGTAATTACCAACAGGGCAAGAATAAGGGCTATACCCCTCTCTTTTCTTTGAAGATTCAATCTAGCTCCCTGACATATCAAGATAAACCAGTGTTGTAAAATCGATATTCTTTTTATTCTCATCCTCTAAAGACACGGTGATCTCTACCATTGTAGGCAGACTGCCTCTATCATCAAAGTGCCATCTGTCCCACTTTGTCCCTTTCTCATCATAATACTCTAAATCAATACCCCTTATCTGTTCTGCCAGTTCGTTGACGATCCCCCCTCGATCGATCTCCTCATCTATTGTATCGTCTTGTCTTCTATAAAGAACATATTCATCTGTCTCCGGGTCTGTCTCTATAGAATACCCGATCTCACAAAGACCCGATTCCCTAAAGCCCTGCGTGAATTTTAATCGAGATGTTGAGATAAAACTGAGGGTATCCGCAGGCATGCCATCGAGTTCTCTATCCTCTCCTATAAACCCGTATTGAACATCATCGAGCCTTCTTTTAGGCGGAAAAGCACAGCTTATATCTTCAGCCATCCTCTCTAAAGTCATCCTTGCAGTTTGATAGATATCAATCCTATCGCGGCAGATGCGTATTGTATTGCTGCTGTTTGAAAAAGAACTGTAGATCATCGTCATGATTACCAGGAGAATTGTAATGGAAATCAGTACTTCAATTAAGGTAAAACCCGAAGGCTTTTTACCTCTTTGAAATATAAGTAACCAGTTCCATCTTCTTTTCATCTTTACCTTCCGGCCAAAATACGGTTACGACAACCTTCCTCATTTCCTTTAATTCAGTGAGACCGATACTCTTCTCCCATCTAAAATTCGGATAATCTTCCCCAAAATCCCCTTTTTCATCTCCGACATCCGGAAACCCCCGGCTTTCGATCCTGGCCATCTCTCCTCTGGCTAAGATGGTGGCGATAAAGATGTTCTTCGATTTGCCTGTTACCCCTACACTCATAGACAAAGATCGCATGATTGCCACCAGTGCAATTGCGATAATTGCAATGGCTACCATCACCTCAAACAGGGTAAAACCTTCATTTCTTTTATTCAAAACACTCTGTCTCATAGAAATAGCGAATTCTAACAGTTTAGCTTTATATCAAATATATACAGTATCCAAACAGGTTCAACGGTGGTCTAATTTTAATCCGTGCAGTTGTTTGAACGTCTTAGTGAGCGTTAAGAAAGAACAGGGGGAAAGCCCTGCTGGTCTTGGATGTTTATTGTTCCAAAGCTTATCGGTTAAATTTAATCGTTTAATACTGTTCTTTCTTTATGCTCACTTAGATGTGAGTTCTGCACGGGTTAAAATTTGATTACCGTTGAACCTGTGTCAATACCGTCTATTGCATAAAGCTAAACTGTTACCAGATAATTAATTTCTAACCTTTATATAACGATCATATACCTTCAGGTCTCCAGTCAAAGGCTTTATAATCATTGTAAAAACCCTTCCTTCGTCATTCTCTATATGTATGACAGTGTCCTCAACCAAACCATTGGGTACAAACTCCGTATAGGTAATTCCATGGATTACCTCACCCTCTCTTTGTGTGAAAACATCCTTGATTCTCACCTTGTCAGGAAGGGTCATCTTCCTTGTAATGACCGATCTGTCTTCAACGAAATTTCCATTTTCATCTCTTATGACAATCCAGTACCTGCTGTTATCCAGGTCATACATAATACGATGCCTCGACTTCGTCATTGCAGTTTGGTTATGCGTATATCTTATTGCACCCGATAACCTCCGTACAGCCGCCTTAACATCCCCATGCCACATCAGGTTTTTAAGCCTGGGAACAGCAAGGACAGATACGACCCCTATAATTATGAGAACCATGGACAGCTCAATAAAGGTAAACCCGCGTTCATTATTCCATATTCCAGTTTTCAATGTCCGCATATTTTCCTTCCCCTCCATCCTCTCCATCTGCACCATAGGATTCAAGGTCGTACTCTTTACTGTTTACCCCCGGGGAGAGGTACATATAAGGTGTATGCCATGGGTCTTTCGGTATCTTTCCCTTTTCCAGGTATCCGCCTTCTCTCCAGTTTCTCGCTATTGGCTCAACCTCAGGCTTTTCAACCAATGCTATAAGCCCTTGCTCAGTACTAGGATAGGTCCCATTATCAATATAGTACAGCTTCAATGCCTGCTCAATACTCTGAATTTCAATCATGGCCTTTACCCTCCGAGCCTCTTCAGGGCTTCCAACAATCCTGGGCATAACAACAACAGCAAGAATACCAAGTATGACAAGAACGACCATCAGCTCTATCAACGTAAACCCTCTTTCATCAGCATATCTTCTCATTGATTCCCCCCCCCTTTTTATCTAAAATGGTGATTGAGTTAACGCAATCACCGTTTTATCTAATAATCTGGTTCATCTCTAAAATCGGCAAAAGTATCGCCAAAACAATAAAACCTACGACTAATCCCATGGCAAGGATTAAGACAGGTTCCAAAACAGAGGTCATTGCAGATATCATTGTCTCAACCTCATTGTCATAAGAGTCGGCAACCCTAAAAAACATGTCCTCTAATTCCCCGCTATTTTCCCCTGCAGATATCATATGGATTACAAGAGGAGGAAACACATTGGTTCGTCCCAATGGGGCAGCAATGTTCTCTCCTTCTCTCACATCTTCTCTGACAGATTCAATTGCGTTAGAGATTATCCGGTTATTTACAACACCCTTTACAATATCAAGGGATAACAATAAGGGGACTCCGTTGTTTAAAAGCATCCCCAGTGTCCTTGAAAACCTCGATACCACCGACTTTCTGATAAGATCTCCAAATATGGGAACCTTTAACTTCAAACCATCAAAGAGGAGTCTTCCCTGGTCTGTTTTTCTTACAAAAACATGTATCCCTGTTAAAGATACAACCATAAAAAACAAGAGAGCCCACCAGAACCCTCTCATAAAATCACTCACACCAATCAATATAACCGTTGGAAGGGGAAGGGTCTGTTCCATCTCAACAAAGATTTCCGAAATGGTTGGGATAACATAGGTAACCAGAAAGGTTACAATCCCGCCTCCTAAAAAGACCATGAGTACAGGATAAATCAGCGCAGTCATAATCCGATTTCGTAGTCTTAATTGATCCTCAGAGAAATCGGCAAGACGGGAAAGTATGACCTCCAGAGTACCGCTTGTTTCCCCTGCCCCCACCATATTCACATAAAGATTCGAAAATACGCGTGGATGGCAGGCCATTGCATCTGCGAGGGAACTCCCCTTGGTAACCTCCTCCCTTATTTGGGCAATTACCTTCTTTAAAGATGGATTGTCCACCTGATCTATGAGAGCCGTAAGAGAGGTTAAAAGCGGCAGACCCGCACCTATCAAGGTAGATAACTGACGGATCATCGTTGTTGTATCGCGCATCTTGATTCTTTGAAAGACCTGGGAAAACTTTACCTCTCTTGAGGAAACAGGGATCTTTGATTGAGCCTCTTCAGAAATCTCTATTGGAAATATCCCACCTGCCCTCAACTTCAAACGGGCAATCCTGGGACTATCCGCATCTATGATCCCCTTCTTGCTCTTCCCTTTACTGTCAAGCGCCTTATATTCATAGACAGGCATATCACTCCTGTGTTACCCTAAGGATTTCCTCAATGGTAGTTAATCCATCCAATACTGCCTGCACTCCATCTTCCCTGAGGGTAATCATTCCGCTTTCTATCCCCTTATTCCGGATTATATTGGATTCCGAAGTCTTCAATATGAGAGACTGGATTGAATCATCTACATTGAGGATCTCATATATCCCTTTCCTTCCTTTATACCCCGTATGCAGGCACTGTGGACATCCTTTCCCCCGATAGAAAAAATCGCTTTTAATATCTTCCTGCCGCAGTCCAATCTCCTTGAGAACCCCCCCATCCGGTACATAGGGTTCTTTACACTCCTCGCATATCAGTCTTACAAGCCTCTGCGCAATGACTGCATTTAATGCAGAAGAGACTAAAAATGGCTCTATCCCCATATCAATCAACCGGGTAATTGCGCCGGCCGCATCATTCGTATGCAATGTGCTGAATACCAAATGCCCTGTTAAGGCTGCATGAATGGCTATCTCTGCAGTCTCAGCATCTCTAATCTCTCCTACCAGTATCACATCCGGGTCCTGTCTGACAATGGAGCGGAGTCCTTTTGCAAAGGTAAGATCAATCCTGGTATTTACCTGTATCTGGCCGATTCCATTCAACTGATATTCAATCGGATCCTCTATGGTTATGATGTTCTTATCCGGAGAGTTAATCTCATTTAACGCTGCGTAAAGAGTTGTGGTCTTTCCGCTTCCTGTTGGCCCTGTAACCAAAACAATTCCATGAGAGCTATAGATCAACTTGTTTATTTTATCTAATTCGTCCTGTGAAAGACCAAGATTCTGTAAGTCAAGAAGTAAATTGCTCTTATCCAATAACCTGAGGACTACACGTTCACCAAATGTAGTAGGGATAACAGAGACCCTTACGTCTATATCCTTATCCGCTATCTTTATCCTGAACCTTCCATCCTGGGGAAGCCTTTTTTCAGCGATATTTAACTTTGCCATAATCTTAATACGAGAAACAATCGCCAATTGATATCTCTTGGGAGGAGTCAAAATGTTGTATAATACCCCGTCTATCCTGTATCTTATTCTCAGGTCTTTCTGGTAAGGTTCGATATGGATATCACTAGCTCTGGATTTAATTGCCTGGGAAAGTATAAGATTTACAAGTTTTATAACAGGTGCTTCACTGGTTACATCAAGCAGGTCCTCAGCCTCTGCTTCTTCCAGTTCACTGAGTATCTTGGTGCTGTCCTCCTCGTTCATATCCTGGATCACTTCTTCAGGTGAATTAGATGCCTGTTCATAGTATCTATTTATTGCATTCAGTATCTCTTTTTCACTGCTGATGACAGATTCAATATTAAAATCGAAAAGTACCCTCAAATCATCGAGAGGTTGGATATTGATGGGGTCCGCGATTGCAACGATCATCTTCCCCCCTTTTACTTCAATGGGAACCAATTTATTCCTCTTGGCAAAATTGATCGGAATCTTAGAGATGATTGCAGAGTCAACGCCGTTTCCTTCTAATTTTTTGAAGTACGGTATATTAAATTGAATGCTCAGGGCATAAAGGAGGTCATGTTCCTTGATAAGCCCCTCTTTCATTAATATCTCTCCAATCCTCTTTCTCTCTTCTTGTTGGAGCAATAATGCCCTATCAAACGCCTCTTTAGATACGCCTTTATTTTCAATGAGGATTTCTCCAATCCGTCTTCTTGGCATCTTCATATCCTTACTTCATTTTACGAGCAGCTTCAGGTTCTCTTTTATATCTTTCCCTCTGTTTTTCTTATTCCGCTCTTTTACTTCTTCACTTTCCAGCCTTTTCTCTTCACTGATATTTCTCAGATCTTCAGGGGATTTGATAATATGGGGAGTAACAAACACGAGAAGGTTCGTCTTTGTATCACCTTGATAGAATGACTTGAAAAACCATCCTAAAACAGGGATACTGCCAAAACAAGGTACTTGAGATGTCGATTTCCTGGTTTCATTCCTAATTAAGCCGCCGATTACTACTGTGTCTCCATCTTCTACTATCACCGTTGTCTTGGCCTGTCTCTTTGTTGTATTAATCGCGCCGATCTCGATCTGTTCAACAAAGCTCTTAATCTCCTGGAATATCTTTAACTTAACTATCTTCCCCTTACTGATCTGCGGGGTGATACGGAGGGTAATACCCAGGTCTTTGTATTCATAG
Organism: Deltaproteobacteria bacterium; assembly: GCA_030623035.1. Lineage (GTDB taxonomy): Bacteria > Desulfobacterota > UBA8473 > UBA8473 > UBA8473 > JAUXFK01. The sequence continues at coordinate 10,568 of JAUXFK010000061.1, forward strand.
GTTCTGGTCGTTGTGCCAACGTCTGTAACCTGGGAAGTCTTTAAAAAAGGCCTCTCTTCTCCGACAATGATCTCGGCCTCCTCGTTATCCATGGTCAATATATGGGGGGTAGACAGGATATTTATGTCGCTGTCTGACTGAAAAGCCCGAATCAAGGCGCCCAGGTTTAAAAACTCCTGACCACCAAAGGTTATCGTCCCTTTGATTGCACCCAAAAAGAGCCCTGTGGGACTTGCTCCATATGGAGTAGCTATTAACTGATCAATACCACTTATCCCTTCTGTGCCCATGGGAAGGCTTGTGCCTCCGAACAGGTCAACCTCTCCTGCTTCAGGCGCAGCAACGCTTCTCCATTCAATGCCCAACTGTTTTGTCTTGTCAATGGATACCTCTGCGATAAGGGCCTCAACCAGAACCTGAGAACGCATAATGTCCAGTTTGCTTATTATCTCTTTTAAAACAGCATAATCCTGGGGAGAAGCCATAATAACAAGCGAATTCGTAGATTTATCCGCAGTGATTGAGATATTTTTCCCCAGTACCGTCGCCCTTCCCTTTTCTGTTCCCTTTGCCGGAAGTTTCATAAGGACTGTGGAAAGATCCTCTGCAACTGCATTTTCTAAATAATAGACATGAATCCTGTCCTTACCCCTGGGGGTTGGCTTATCTATCTTTTCTACCAGGTCATGAATCCTGCTTGTATCCTGAAGGTTTGCACGTATTATTAAAGAGTTGGTTCTCTTATTAGGTATAATCTTTATGGAGCTGACAGCTGTAACAGGCGTTCCTTTTCTGGCGGTTGTTCGACGTTTCCCTTTCGAATCAAATAATGAAAGCAGCTCCGATGACAATGTCTCTGCTGATGCATATTCTAAAGGGATAAACGTGGTCTTCTCCTCTGAGCCTGCGATATCAATCTCTTTTATTATCTTCATCAAACGATGAATGTTTGAAGACACATCGGTAATAATAAGGGTATTTGTGGCAGAATATTCCGCTATATTGCTGTTTTTTGAAACCAGCGGGGCCAGCAACTTCTTTATCTCTTTAGAATCCGCATACTCCAAGGGGATTAACTGGGTAATAACCTTATCCCCTTTTCTAGATGGAAAAAAAGATTTTCCCGACTTGGTCTCCACATCTTTGAATCTAGCGTCTCTTGAGTGTACAATCTTTATTATCTTTCCAGACGGTACAGCTGTATAACCCTTTACTTCCAAAACAGATTCAAAGACCTTATAGGCCTCATTTGCCGTAATCTTCGTAGGGGATATTATGGTAACCTTACCTTTAACCGTGTCATCTATAACAAAGTTCTTTCCTGTAAGCTCACTGATAAACCTTATTAACAGCTTTATATCCACATCATCAAAGTTCAATGTAATCATCCTGTCTTTTGATACTTCTTGACCTTTCTTGCTACTCTTCCCAACAGGAGACTTTTTCTCTTCCGTTCTCCCTGCACTGCTAAATATGGGAGAAAATAAAACCCCCAGAACAATACAAACCATTGAAAAATAAACGATCGATTTTTTAATCATATGATGATTCTCTTCTTTCCCCTTTTATTTTTGTAAAACCACTTTATTATAATAGTTAACTATATACTTGATAATCCATTTTTTTTCAAGTATATTATACCATCGTTAAAATCCCATTCTTAACAAGCGCAATGTAGAAAATTCTGTAACTACTCAGGTTGTCAGGTTCAAGGTTCACAGTTCACGGTTGTGCGCATCCAGGGTGACATAGGGGTCACTCTGGACTTTCGTGTAAAACTGCCTGGCGTATCGCAAGAACCGGATAAACTCCGCATTCGTCTCGGAATCGAACCCTTGTTTTATCAGTTTAACCTTGATGAATTCGTAAAAAGTCGTCACTCCGGTGAAAACCGGAGTCCAGATGGTCCGCAACTGCTTGAAAAC
>JAUXFK010000167.1 GCA_030623035.1 Deltaproteobacteria bacterium
AAGAGTTGCAAGAAGCGACAATCAAATTTTAATCCGTGTAAAACTCGCATCCAAGTGAGCGTAAAGAAAGAACAGTATATCACCATTCAATTCAGTATCTCCATTATAACCTATTTCAGATATAAAATGTGAGGCAATCCCCTGTTCTTTCTTAACGCTTACTAAGACGCTCAGACAGTACACGCATTAAAATTTGACCGTCGTCGAAGCTTTCTGATAGCTTTCTATTTCATAGCGCTAAAATGATACCTGGTCTTTAAAGGTTATGGGGAAATGATCAAACCCTTTTCTTTTGACCGGATATACCTGTCCGTTTCTATGTAAGACTGTGATTCCATTTTTCTGTTCAACAATCTCTCCGATATGTGTGACTTTGGTCTTTAGTATAGGCATTATCTTTCTAAGCAAGTCCATCTTTCTTCTATCGACTGTGAATAAGAGTTCATAGTCCTCTCCTCCACATAGAGACATATCAATTGGAGTATCCGTAAACTTCAATGAATACTTTTGAAATGCATCTGAAAGAGGGAGGTTCTCTATCCATATTTTTGCCCCTACTTTGCTTTGATTGCAGATATGTTCAAGATCAGAGATAAGGCCATCACTGATATCAATCATGGCAGTGGCAATACGGTTTTTTGCGATCAACTTGCCTTCGGAAACCCTTGGAGTTGGGCAAAGGTGCTTTTCTATTAGTTCCTTGAAGATCTCTTCAACCTTAGAGGTGCAGTTTCTATCCATAAGAATCTTAAGACCCAACGCAGAGTCTCCCAGATTTCCGGTTACAAATATTTGATCTGCCACATGGGCATTGTCACGACAGATCACATCACCCTTAAAGGCTTCTCCAAGTATGGTAATGTTAATGAAGAACCGATCGGGAGAGAAAGAGGTATCGCCGCCGACGATATGGGTTTGACAGGAATGGGAGACGTCAAAGATGCCGCTTGTAAATTCATCGATAAATTCTACAGATAACTTTGGGGGGATACCCAGAGAGATCAGGAAGAATCTTGGAACGCCTCCCATAGCAGCGATATCGCTGATATTTACGGCCAAGGATTTCTTCCCTAAATTATAGGCAGAGGTAAAACGCAGGTCAAAGTGAACGCCTTCAATGAGGGTATCTGTGGTAGAGAGTAATGCCTTTCCTTTTTGGATATCAGTAACACAGGCATCATCGCCTATACCTTTTATAATATCTTTATGGGGGAGGGATAGTTTACTTTTTATCCTTTCTATCAGCCCGAATTCCCCCACTTCCTTGATCTCCAAGCTTAACTTCCTTTATGAATGCTACTTTTAAAATGTCATCCATATTGCTGGCGAGGATGAAGAGTATCTTCTTTCTTATGTTTTTTGGTATTTCATCCAGGTCCTTCTTGTTTTTCTCTGGGATGATTATCGTCCGAATATCCGCCCTCAATGCAGCCAGAGCTTTTTCTTTGAGTCCTCCGACCGGAAGGACTCTTCCTCTCAGGGTTATCTCGCCGGTCATCGCAATATTTTTCTTGACAGGGTTTTTTGAAAGGGCGGAAATCAAGGCAATGGCAATTGTAACCCCTGCAGACGGCCCATCTTTTGGGATAGCTCCCGCAGGGACATGAATATGAGTGTCCTGTTTTTCATAAAAATCAGGGTTTAAGTTCAGTTCATTTGCCTTTGAACGGGCGTAACTCAAGGCTGCTTGAGCCGATTCTTTCATGACGTCCCCCAGATGCCCTGTAAGGATCAGATTTCCTTTACCTTTCAGGGTGGATGCCTCTATGTGAAGGATTTCACCCCCTGATTGTGTCCAGGCAAGGCCGGTTGCAACCCCAATCTCATCGATTGCTTGTTCCTCTTCAGGCAAGTGTTTCGGTGCCCCCAGGTATTTATGGATATTCCCTTTATTTACCTTAAAACCCCCTTTCTCCCCTTCAGCTATTTTTCGAGCTACTTTTCTGCAAACAGATGCAATCTCTCGTTCAAGGTTTCTAAGCCCGGCTTCATGGGTATAATGGGAGATCATATGTAAGATGGCCCTGTCTGAAAATGTAACGTTTTTTCCTGTAATCCCGTTCTCTTCCAGTTGTCTTGGAAGCAAGAATTTCCTGGCGATCTTCAGCTTTTCTTCCTGGGTATATCCGGACAGCGTTATAGTTTCCATACGGTCGTTAAGCGCAGGGATAATTGGATCTACGAGGTTTGCGGTAGTGATGAACATTACATTTGAGAGATCAAAAGGGACATTCAGGTAGTGGTCACTGAAGGCAAAGTTCTGTTCAGGGTCCAGCACTTCCAGCAGGGCAGCGGATGGATCTCCCCTAAAGTCAGCGCCTACTTTATCTATCTCATCCATCATGAAGACAGGATTGTTTGAACCTGCCGTTTTGATGCCCTGGATTATTCGCCCTGGTAATGCACCCACATAAGTCCTTCTGTGTCCTCTAATCTCTGCCTCATCCCGGATTCCTCCCAGGGATATTCTGGTAAACTTCCGTCCCAGTGCCCTGGCAATGGATCTTCCAAGAGAAGTCTTTCCTACACCCGGTGGGCCTACAAAACAGAGGATGGGCCCTCTCTTCTTTTCGCTGAGCTTTCGAACACCGAGGTACTCCAGTATCCTTTCTTTTACCTTTTCCAGGTCATAATGATCCTCATCCAGTACCTTTTGGGCATCCTTGATGTCAAGATTATCTTTGGTTGCATTGCTCCATGGAATCTCTACCAGCCAGTCAAGGTATGTTCTCACTATAGAGGCCTCTGCTGCATCAGGGTGCATATGTTCGAGCCTCTCAAGCTGCTTATTGGTCTCTTTCTCTACTTCTTCAGGCATCTTTGCATCTTTAATCTTCTTTTTGTACTCATTTATTTCTTTCGTCTTTTCATCTTCGTCCCCCAGCTCGTTCTTGATTGCCCGAAGCTGCTCTCTTAAGAAGTATTCTCGTTGGGTTTTGGTCATCTCCTCTTTGGCCTGGGATTGTATTTTTGCCTGCATAGTGGATAGTTCTACTTCTTTGCCCAAAAGATCGTTAACCTTTATAAGACGGTCGATTGGATCAAAGACATTCAATATCTCTTGCGCTTCCTCGATCTTCAATGTCAGGTTTGAGGCGATCATATCTGCCAGTCTTCCGGGCTCTTCTATATTATTGAGTATCATAAGAATATCTGAAGAGAGCATATCCCTTAAGGAAAGTATCTTTTCACTTTGCTCCTTAACGTTTCGCATCAAGGCTTCTACTTCCAGAGGCAATTCAGAGTAAGTAGGCTCTTTTATCTTTTTAATCTTTACAATATAAAAGGGGTCTTTTTGAATATACTCTTCTATTTTGGCCTTCATCAGTCCCTGAATCAGGAGCTTTATCCTGCCGTCGGGGAGCTTTAACATCCGTATGATTGTAGCCACTGTCCCGACAGGATGGATGACCTCTGGTAAAGGATTTTCGATCGCAGGGTCCTTCTGTGTGGCTAAAAATATCAAACGATCCTTTAGTAAGGCTTCATCCACGGCCTTGATAGACCTGTCTCTACCGACGAATAATGGCAGGATCATATATGAAAATATAACGATGTCTCTCACTGGTAGCAATGGTAATGTTTCTGGGAGTTCAATATCTTCTTCTCTTATATCATAATCCATATTTGTCTCCGACTGAATATAAAGTGTCTAGTGTCATGTCAAGCGTGAAATATCGTATCAGGCAGTCGTCATTCCCACGAAGCTTGTCCTCGACTACGATCGGGGAGTGGGAACCCAGTATTTCCGGCTACTTCGGTGCTTCTGGATTCCCGCTTTCGCGGGAATGACGGTCATCTTCGTAATATTAAATAGATGACAGGACACTATCTATGAATCTTTAAGAAAGATTCGTTTCATTTGCTTTTTGATTTTTTCTGTCTTATGGCTTCAGAATAGTTATCGTCAAACTTTATATAATGATATGTCCGATAAAGTCAAGACAATTGGATAGACGAAAGGTGATCATTCATCGAAAAATTTTTCTATATCTATCAGGTTGTTTGTTATGGGGCATTTGGGCAGACTTTTAAGGAACATCTCTCCGTACTCTTTGGTTAATATACGGTTGTCCAGGATAGAGAGGACACCCCTGTCCTTTTTATTCCTGATTAATCTTCCAAATCCCTGTTTCAAAGTTATAATAGCAGATGGTAACTGATAATCAAGGAATTGGTTTCCGCCGGATATTGAAATGCTCTCAATTCTAGCTTCAACTATCGGTTCAAAAGGGGATGCAAAGGGTAGTTTGTCGATAATGACACAGCTCAATGCCTCACCTTGAACATCTACTCCTTCCCAAAAACTCTGCGTGGCAAATAGGATCGATTTAACATCCCTTTTAAATTCTTCAAGAAGAAAAGACTTTGGTTTTTCCCCCTGGAGTAAGGATGGAAAATTAAGCCGGTCTTTTAATCTTTTGTAAGCATCTTTCATGTTTTTATGGCTTGTAAATAAAACGAATGCCCTCCCTTTTGTTATAGATAGTATTCTTTCAATCACTTCGGATATGGCTTCTATAAAATCGGATGTATTTGGGTTGGGGATACCCTCTGGTAGATATAGTATTGCCTGGCTTTGGTAATCGAAATGCGAGCTTAAGAGGAGTTCTTTTGTATCCATATCAAGTCCCAGACGGCTTTTTAAGTAATCAAAGTTATTGTTTGTAGACAATGTTGCAGAGGTAAAAACAATACTCTTTACATCCTTGAACAACCGGGTACTTAATTCGTCGGATACATCTATTAAAGAGGCATGGAGAAATATACCCTTTCCCCTGATTTCACACCAATAAACATAGGAGGGGTTCTCCATGTTTATGATAAAGGACAACTGGTTTTTTATCTCAGATGCCCTTCTGCTACAGGCACTGAATTCCTCTGTCTTGTTATCCAGGTTAATTAATATCGAAGAGATTAATTCCATATTATTCAAAATGTTACTGTATTCACGCATTACGTCATTGTCTAAATTTTTCTCCTTCAATTGGTATCGGGTTCTATTGGTTTCAAATTTGCCAAAGAACAGTTCTTTGTGTTGCGCTAAAGCGTCTAATGCCTGATAGATCATTTTATTATTGATCTTAGCCGATTTCAATGCTACTTGAGTATCTCTGATAAGCTCTTCAATCTTATATTTGCTTACTGTCATTCCGAAGTAAAGGGTGGCCACGTCCTCCAGTTGGTGAGCCTCATCGAAGATCACCGCATCGTATCCGGGTATTATCTCTCCAAAACCGGTCCCCTTTACCGCCAAATCCGCAAAGAAAAGGTGATGATTTACGATAATAATATCAGCACAGGCTGCATCTTGCCTCATTCGTGTAATAAAACAGGTGCCAAAGGCGTCGCATCTTTGTCCCAAACAGAGGTCACTCTTTGAACAGATATCATTCCAGACAGGGTCGTCATCGGGCAGATTACAGAGCTCTAAGCGATCTCCGGTATCCGTTTTACCTGCCCATTGCCTGATTTCTTCGTATCGGGAAAGATCGCTTTTCGAGGTTAAAGAGGGTTGAAAGTTGAATTGCTTAAAACGTCTTAGGCACAGATAGTTACCCCTTCCCTTCATGTAGATTGCACTGAAATCCACATTGAGGACATCTTTCAATATAGGGATGTCTTTGAAATAGATTTGCTCCTGGAGATTCTTTGTGCCTGTAGAGATAATAATCTTTTTTCCGATTAAAATAGCAGGGATAAGATAGGCAAGGGTTTTTCCAATCCCTGTCCCTGCTTCAGCGATCAGGTATCTGTTGTTTCTCAGGGCGTCATATATTGCTTCTGACATTATTATCTGCTCATTACGAAATTCGTAATTCGCCATTTTTTTAGAGAGGGCACCCCCTGGCTTTAATATAGAAGCAATCTTTTGCAAGATTCAGATAACCTTTCTAATCTCTTTACTTTGTACTACGGCGACACTTTCGGATAATCCAGTTAAGAGCCTGTTTGAAAGACCTCTTTCCTCACTTGGATTGAGTTAACACAGCAAAGGCGGTCACATTATAACGCGTGCAGCTTATCTGAGCAGTGTAGTGAGCGTTAAGAAAGAACAGTAGCGAGTTTTGCACGGGTTATAATGTGATTGCCTTTGCTGTGACCGATTTTTTTGCAAAGAGAAGTCAATAACCATTAAACTCAATATATGTTCGTCAAGATGTCTTTCAAAGAGCCTGTAAAAACTATCGCTGCAGTATTAGACGAAAGTGCTTATTTGTCGGATGAACTCATTATAGAGCAAAAGTGCGATTAGGCAAGCAAGAAAAATTTTACAAAAACTTTAATGATTATAAAGATATCTCTGGATACTAACCAATTGAAATTAAAGGATTTAATAAAATCAAAGAAAAAGATCGATTGCCAATTCTAGGAAAATCTATGCCC
>JAUXFK010000197.1 GCA_030623035.1 Deltaproteobacteria bacterium
TCGTCATTCCCACGAAGGTGGGAATCCAGTATTTCTGGCTACTTTGGCGCTTCTGGATTCCCGCTTTCGCGGGAATGACGGTCATCTTTGCGACATTACATAGATGACACGACACTAGTGGCAATACATCAAAAAAATTACGCTTTAGTCGGATGAACATAAAAAAAGATTTATCTTTGCATATGATTTTATTAAGATAACGGTTAATTATAAAAAGGAGGATCAAGATGCTTTGTAACACAAAAGAAGATGTATTGAAGATCGTCAAGGAAAGAAATGTAAGTTTTATTCAGCTATGGTTTACAGACGTCCTGGGTTATCTTAAAAGCTTTGCGATAACCCCAACTGAGTTTGAGGAGGCATTGGATGAGGGGATGGGTTTTGATGGTTCTTCTATCGAGGGTTTTGCCCGGATAGAAGAGAGTGACATGATAGCCAAACCTGACCCGATGACCTTTGAGTTTTTACCCTGGCGAAGCGAGGAGAAACCGGTAGCGAGGATGTTCTGTGATATCCTTGAACCGGATGGAACGTCGTATAAAGGGGATCCTCGGTATGCATTCAAGCGGCTCTTAAAAAAGGCCAAAGACCTGGGTTACACCTTTTACCTGGGGCCAGAGCTGGAATTTTTTTATTTTTCCGATAATAAGACCCCAAAGCCATTGGATGAGGGTGGTTATTTTGATGCTACCCCTCTGGATACGGGTGGGCTGCTTCGCAGAGAGACTATCTTTGCCTTGCAGAATATAGGTATAAATATAGAATACAGCCATCACGAGGTGGCTCCAGGCCAGCATGAGATAGACATGAGATACGATGAGGGCCTTAGGATGGCGGATAAGACGATGACGCTCAGATTAGTAGTTAAGGAGATTGCAAAACTAAACGGAGTTTATGCGACCTTTATGCCGAAGCCTATATTCGGGGAAAACGGAAGCGGGATGCATGTGCATCAGTCCCTCTTTAAATCAAACAGGAATGCCTTTTACGATCCGAGAGATGAGTTTCATCTTTCTGATATTGCCAAGGGCTATATTGCAGGTCTTCTAAAGCATGCGAGGGAATTGACCGCGGTAACCAATCAATGGGTAAATTCATACAAGAGGCTGGTTCCCGGTTATGAAGCTCCTGTTTATATTAGTTGGGCCAAACGCAACAGGTCTACTATGATAAGAGTCCCAATGTATAAGCCTGGCAAAGAAAATGCTACACGCATTGAGTTTCGTTCTCCGGATCCTGCTTGCAACCCTTACCTGGCCTTTGCTGTAATGTTGGCTGCAGGGCTTAAAGGGATAGAAGAGGGTTATACATTAGCAGAACCCATCGAAGAGGATCTCTATCACTTCACCCCTGAGAAGAAGAAAGAGATGAATATCCAGGAGTTGCCAGGCAATCTCTATGAGGCAATCCTAGAGGTAGAAAAGAGTGAGCTTGTAAGAGAGGCATTGGGGGATCATATATTTAACAAGTTTATCGAGAATAAGAAGATTGAATGGGATAGATACAGGACTCATGTTAGTAAATACGAGATTGATACATATCTAGCTAAATTATAAATATGGATAGCTTTCAAAGCGTTATAGGCTACGCTCCTCTTATTATATTCATGAATTCCTTGCATCCTTTACGCTCGTTAGCAAAGGCTTCTTCCAATGTAGCGGAATTTCTGAACTTGATCAAGCCTTTCAGGACTGCCAGTGTGCCCGGATTGGCAGCACATATGTCTGAAGCGATCTGTTTCGCGCGTTGTAATAATTCATCATGAGGAACGACCTCATTTACAAGGCCGCATTGCAGGGCCTTATCTGCCGAGATGGATTGACAGCTGAAGGACATCTGCTTGGCCATGCGCTGACCAACAGCCTGCTGAAGAAGCTGTGTCATACCCCACCCTGGAGGAATTCCAATACTTGCATGCGTATCTTTGAAAGAGGCATTTTCAGAGGCGATGAGAAAGTCGCAGTTTAGAGCGATCTCAAGCCCTCCTGTGATCGCATGGCCATTGACTGCCCCTATAATGGGTTTTTTGCATGCACCAAATACATCGGGGAGGTCTTTCCCATCGCCTCGGGGGTCAATAATGTTATCTGTTGCGATTACCTCAAGATCGATGCCTGAGCAAAAAGAGTTGCCACCCCCTGTAATTATTCCGACTTTAATGCGATCATTACTTTCTACCTCTTCAATGGAGTTATAGAGGTGTACAAGCAGATCCTGGTTAATGGCATTACGCCTGTCTGGGCGATTTAAGGTAATGAGTGCTGTTTCATCTTCGATTTCAAAAAGGAGTGGCTTTTCCATAGTAAACCTCCTATTAAGGGTCTGTCATGAAATAAGTATCATATCTTTGCATCTCATCTTCAGGTCATCTTTGCATGATCCTTAAACACAAAATCTTCGAAAATAGGTTCAACTATTCCTGTGGTTTTGCATTTTCGGATCGTACAAATCCGACCTCAATCAGAGCCGCCCATATGCAACACTAATTATACACTTTCTATAGCCTCTATTATATCCCCTTGATTGCTAATTTGGTATCTTACAACAACACTATCGCCCACAATAAAGTCTTCGAGTTTACCCAATCGGTTGCCTTTTCTAAAAACAGCATGAGCAGAGATATATCCCCTAACTGAAAAGTGTTTTTCTCCAAATGTGGCCTCAACAGTTATAGTTCTATTTACAATGTCGATATCTAATATCTTTCCTGAAAGCTTATAATTAATGGAGCCTAACTTATCATTACTCTTCATCTTATTATAGATTTCTCCCAAAATAAAGGGAATTTTTATTGATGCTAAATTGCAAAGAAGGTTGTATAAACTCACTTCCTTTTAAAATAAAAGGGAAATAGACTAAAAGAATCCCATTTAACGTAATGTCTATCTCTGAAAGCAATGGAAATATCTTTCGTTTTGCATTCACTAAGTTTGCCAGAGTCACTTTGAGACTTTCCGTTGCCTCGCTTGCAGGAAGGGTTACAGGATAAAATATTGATCTGGGGGGGCTTTTTACAAACTGTTCTTGAGGTTGGAAAATGGTCATCTGTCTGGCCAATCGTAAGAAAAGATTTGGTTTCACTTTAAAGGCAGGTGCCCAAAAGAAGAATTTCCGTTCCTCCCATTCCTTTTTTATTGCTTTCGGCAGGTTCGCCACCCTGACGAGGTCAGCATAAGATTGAATCTGAAGCCCTTCAATTTGAGGCTTCATCCTCCAAAAGGGTAAGTAAAAGACATTATCATCATCATTATTGGAGATGATCGCAAAGTCCAACTTTTGAAACCCGCTTTTTGAAGATCTCCATAAAGAGTTGCAATTTCTACATAAAAGAACTAAAGAATCTTTTTCCCCTTCAAGATCCCATCCACAGTAAGGGCATAATGTTGGGATAAATGTTGTTTGCCAGTTTTGATGTTGGTCAAAAGGAAGGGGGTTGTTATCCTCGTTTTTTGGAAATGTACCGATGGGTCTATTCAATATTGCATCATAAACCTTGTCCCGTATAAGAATAGGTGTGTAAATTATACTGAGGGTTTCACCAATAAATGCTTGATGATAAATTGTGTTTTTGTTCGCGGATTTGGTCGTAGCGTGCATCTGTTTTTCAACGAATGAGATAACGGACTTGAAGGGTATCTGTCTCTTTATAAATTGCCCCTCCATTTCAGGTGAAACAAATTTTAATTTTAGTGCCTGAGGTCTTAACCCAAGTGAACGCGGCAATAATTGAAGGGGGGATGCAATAAAGCTGGTATCTATTATCCTATGGTCGATTTTGTATCCTTTGCATGAAAATACCGTTCCTTTGAAGCGCCAGTAAGGGACAAAAGTGATATCCTTCAAAGGAGCGTCCGAGGGAGATAAATAGTATCTCATATGGTCCTGGAGGAGGAAAAGCCTTACCCGACAATATGAACAGGAAAAGAGTCGGTCCGTTTCCTCTAGAATTACAGGAGCCCCACACTGGGGGCATTGATGTTCGATTTTCCAGCTATATCTTTTCACCACACTGATTACAGAATATAGAATTTGATAGATTCTCGGTTCCACAATGAGGACACTTTTTGGGATGAGGTTTTTCTTCTGCCGGGTGTCCACAGCGAGAACAGAATTTTGCATTCGCAGGCAGGTTTTTATTACAATTTGAACATTGAATAAAAACGAGTTGTTGATGGCCACAATAAGGACAGAATTTCGCGTCTTTCGGAATGGTCTGTTGACATTCCGGACACTTAAATACCTCTTGTTGTTGTGCCTGCGGTTGGGATGTAGGGCCTCTAAACATTTCAGAAAACATGGCCGGCATCATTAACCCGGCTCCCATGCCAATACCCGTCCCGGCTGCCCCTTCTGCCTCAGGGATTTTCTCTAATGCCATGGCAGCCTTCATCTTTAATAACTTGTTTATGTCATCAAAAACCCCCAGCCGGCTTTTATCGTCTATGGCCTTTTGAACTTCAGGAGGTGGGGTGATCGAATTGATGTAGAGATGAGAAAGGCCTAAACCAAAGTGGGCGAAGTCCTCTTGCAGACGTTTGTTGAGTCCTTCTGAGAGTTCATCATACTTGCCCGGAAGGTTGAGGATGGTATCTATGTTTTCGCCTAAATAATCATTAAAACGCGACACGATTACCCTGTTCAGATATTCCTCAATGTCCTCTGTATTGAATATTCCCTGAGTTCCAACCAGGCTGTTTATAAATAGTAAAGGTTGAACAACTTGAATGTTGAAGACTCCAAATGCCCTCAGACGAATGAGGCTCAGCTCTGAATCTTTAAAAGCTACAGGGTCTCTTGTCCCCCAAGTGAGATTAGGAAAGATTTTCATATTCACCATGTAGACTTCAGCACGTAACGGACTTGTGCCCGCCCATGGAATACTCAAGAGCTTGGTGATAATGGGTATATTGGCGGTCGTTAAAGTATGACGTCCTGGTCCAAAGGGATCAGTTGCTTTGCCTTTGTAAAATAAAACAGCAACCTGGCTTTCACGGATTGTAAGTTGAGCTCCAAATTTTATCTCGCCGGAGCCCTTTTCGGGAATACGGTGGACGATTTCTTTTCCTGTTTCATCAAACCACTCAATCGCCTCAAGAAAAAATATATTATTGGTTCCCATACCCGTACCTCCCTTTTGATGGTTCAGTGATCATATTAGGCCTTTTTAATTTCCATCTTTATTCATCGGCAGGTTGTAGAGAATTCCTTAATTGTTTATAATGGTTATTTAGTTCCCTCAGCAAAAAAATCGGTCACAAAAGCGGCGGTCACATTATAACCCGTGCAAAACTCGCGCCTGTTATGAGCGTAAAAAAAGAACAGTATTGATCTTTGTAATTGAACAGTTACTAATGTATCTGTTCATACGCGTAACCATCCA
>JAUXFK010000186.1 GCA_030623035.1 Deltaproteobacteria bacterium
CACTTATCAGCATATCTCTTCGCTTCCATATCTTCATAAGTAAAATCGGTTCCTGCGAATTTAGTATTCTTCACATGGGCGGCAATACGCCTGACTTTTTTAAACGCAGGCAAATAGAGATAAATCACATCATCGGGCAGTGAGAGGAATGCGATCCCCTCCTGATCAGCCGGGGTGAGGAATTTTGCCATCCTCTTATCAAATCCCTTTTGAAATACTATCAGGGTCCGGATTTTTTCATTACCTTTTTTATCTGTCAGGATCATCTTCTGCTTCAGGGTCTGATCTTTTGGCGCATTGAGAACATCATCTACCCCCTTCAGAATTTGATCGGCGGTTAATGAATTCGACTGCGCATTAACCATGCTGGAAGAAAGAATAATACCAACCGCAAAAAGAGATACCAAACCGGATCTGTTCATTTTTGTCCTCCTTTGACTTGTGTCTTATATTTTGATTTTAGTGTAACCTTTTTTCGTTGTCGGTGCCTGCCGCTGATTTCTTGTTGCCCGCAATTAACTAGTGTCCATCCAGAAATGAGAAATTTTGTTCAAGGTCAAGGAAGGCGAAGGTTTTAACCGCAGGAATATATGGACATATTTCGAGGATTAAAATCTGAGCCTGACGCAGAGATTGGGCAAAAGGGCCATTTATGGATGGGCACTAACTACAATCCTGCATCAGGGATTCATGGCCATCGAATAGTATCTCAGTCCACTTCTATGGATTTCCGACAGGCTATTACGTTTAACAAGCAACGGCTGGGAGCAGCCCACAACAATCTTCATTTTTTTATGACATTTTTCACGACTTTTGCAGCGGTTTGGCTGATTTGATCGACTTGTTTGCTAACTCTTTTACCATTCTCTACAATCCTGCCTCTCAAATTTTCTGCTAACTTCCCTGCGAATTCACTCCAGTCCCCTATAAAAGCCGCTTTGCTCAAAAGGATTACCGATGGCAACAGGGTGATAGAGGCGGCCCCGGCGCTGATCATAGTCAGTGCGCTCAAAACACCAAACCGCTGCGCAGGAACCATATTAGCCAGAGCAAACACCAAGAATCCCGCAGCTACAGTTACTACGTTTATTATTATTGCTTTTCCTGCTGTTCTGAGTGTTATGTTCAATGCATCATGCTCAGAGGAAGATATATTGAATTCCACCCTGAATCGGTTAATAAAATGAATTGAATAGTCTATTCCAATACCGATCGTAATGCTTCCGATGAGCACAGTAAATATATCGAGTGGAATCCCTGTGTAACCCATGAAGCCGAAGATAACCAGAAGGGTGAATACGATTGGAACAAGGCCGGTCAATCCGCCAACAAAAGAACGTAATAAGATGACCAGACAGAAAAACACCAGAATAATGGCGATAGATAAGCTGAGTATCAGACTCTTCAAGATACTCTCACTCATGTTATGATAGATATATGGAAACCCGGTTTGGGAAAATGTTACCTTAGGATTGTTGATCTTGCTTATATAGTTCTCAATATCTTCAATCAACACGTTCAACCGCTGGGTATCCATATCTGAAATGTTTGCCTGGATTACCGCCTCAGTTTTATCAGAATTTACCAACTGTTCCATGATCTCTTCCCCCTCCACAAGAAACCACAGATTGATAACCTTTGATCTGCTGTCTGGGATAGCCTTCCCATCGCCTAATACATCATTCATTTCTTCTATAAGCTCGGCTACTGATTGTGCATTGTATACTTTGTACAGGGATTCCAGGTAGTCTTCCATCTTCGCCATCTCTTCTAACACGTCAGGGTCCTGAATGTCTCCATTCACAAGAATCTGTAAAGGGGTAGAACCGCCAAATCTCTCTGTTATCATGTTTTCGGTAATTCGAATGTTAGTTTCCGGCTTGAAATAATCCATCATATCCACCTCCCTGCTTAAAAAAGGTAAACCAACAACAGATATGATAACAACAGCAAACCCAACGCCGACGATTAGCTTTTCGTTTTTCAGCATCCACTCTCCAACCCTATTCATAAAGGAAGAGGTGCCATTCCCTTCAGAGATATCACCTGCTACATTGGATTTATTTCTTTTGGTGTGCAATAATGACAATACAGAAGGCACAAAGGTAATTGCAGTGAATACGGACAACATAACCCCAATGCCTGCAAATATGCCAAAGGAACGTATAATTGTCAGATAGGAACCGAAGATAAATGAGATGAAGCCTATCATCGTGGTTAAACCTGAAAGTATTACGGTGATCCCAATACCTGCGAGCGCCTTTTTTGATATCAAGGTTCTGTTTTCATCCGTTACATCATACTCCTGAAATCTGTTGATTACATGTATGCTGTAGGCAGTTCCTACAGCAAGAAGTATTATAGGAACACCATTTGAAATGGCTGTAATTGGTACCCCTAAAATACTCATCAACCCGAGTGTCCAGATAGTGCTTGCACAAACAGAAAGAAGCGGGAGCAAGACCCCTAACCAGCTACGAAAACTTATGAGTAGAGATACAGAGATTACGATGATCACGAAAGGGATCAGAGTCTTTAGGTCGTTTATAATGATATCAGTAAAATCCAGAGTCTGATAAGGGATTCCAGCAAAATATGCCTTTTCTTTAATTTGCCTTTTCTTGACTATTTCTCTTATCTGCGAAGCGACCTCCGTCTTATTGACATCCCCCATAAGTCGGCAAATAATAAGAGTCGCCTTTGAGTCATTCGAAACCAGACGTCCTCGATACATATCTTTGGAAAGGGTATATTCTTTTAGTTTATGCAACTCTTCTTTGTTTTCTGGCAGATCATATTCATCTACGAGTCTGGCAATCTCTACAGAATCTTCTTCGCCTTCTCTAATATCAAGAACATTAGTCAAACTGGTTACATAAGAAACGCCTTCAAGGGATTGGAATTGTATGGTAAAATACTGGATATTCTCGATTGTCTCCCTATTAAAGACATCATCTGTTTCAAGGGCAACAATAGCCAGAGAATTTCCGCCATATTCATCCCCTATATGGTTGAATAATCTAACTATCGGATCGCTCTTTGGGAAATAACTTATTGCATCAGCATTTACCTTCAGGTCTTTCAGGAAAAACCCAAAAAACAATGTCAGAAGAACAGTGATAATTATTACTATCTTATTGTATCTAATTACTATCTCTGAAAATCTCTCCAAAACTCCCCCCTGTACTTTTAGAATATTTTAAAGAAAAAGTCTAATACTATAGCGCAGAATTGTCAAGTTTAATTGAAGGATTTCTTAATTCAGTCAAATTCTTTTTAATGGTTGTTGAGTTCCCTCAGCAAAAAAATCGGTCACAAAAAGCGGCAGTCACATTATAACCCGTGCAAAACTCGCGTCTTAGTAAGCGTAAAAAAAGAACAGTATTGATTTTTGTAATTGGACAGTTACTAAATGTATCTGTTCATACGCGTAACCATCCAGCAACACTACTGTTCTTTCTTAACTCTCTATACACCGCTCAGATAAGCTGCACGCGTTATAATGTGACTGCCGCTTTTGTGTTAACTCAATAACCATTTTGTATAGATTATATGTTCGGCAATATATATGTGGCAATCCGATCGTTGTAGATATAAAGGATTGAGAAAATAACTGAGACATCAATATACATTGACTTTTATGCAGGATTATTGCCTCCACTGCCTCCAGGCAATAAAACAGCCAACAGCGAGGAGTACTAAGCCTATCCCAAGAAGTTTCACTGCCTCGGGCCATAGAATGGAAAATCCATGGGCCTTTTGAAAGATAGAGTTGGCAGCAATGTTAAAATGGGTTGTTGGCCAGATCGGGGCTATCTTCTGCATAAATGGCGGCATATTCGCTATTGGTGTAAGAATGCCTACCATCGCAGTACTTGGGAACCACACCCCAAAGCATAGAAGTATAGCTTGAAGCATATTTTTGCAGATACTCCCGATCAGGATTCCGATACCGGACTGACCAATCAAAAAAAATCCCATATAAGCGAAGAAGGTAAGGGGATTCCCTTTACAGGGCACTTGAAACCAAAGTACGACAAGAAAAGAGAAGACCGTGGCAATCATACCGATCGCGATCGGGGCTATTGTCTTTGCAATCAATAGTTCCCATGAACGTGTCGGGGTAACCAGAAGCTGATCGATAGTCCCCCGTTCTTTCTCTCTTACAACAGCGGTTGACGAAAGGACGAGGCCTCCAATAAGGCCTGCTATGACAATATGATAGATCACAACGAAGTAGACACCCTCCATTTCCTGGTTGTAGAGCATTCTCGACTCGCTATGTATGCCTGGAAGGTGAGATAGCACTACTCCCTGATCATTCAACCTATTCAAAATAATCTCCTGGTTATAAGTAAAAATAATGCGTTTTGCAAAACCGACCCCCTGACCTGCAACATTGGCATCACAGCCATCGGAGATGAATTGTACTGGGGCAGATCTCCCTTCTGCCAGACAGCGGGTGAAATCAGGAGGGATAATTATTGCAACCCTCGCCTTTCCGCTGTCGAGCCTCTTCTTTACGTCTTTCATGGTGATGGCAAAAGAGTCTAAATCAAAATACTCGGTAGATAAAAACCGTTGAGTTAAATCACGGCTTGTCGCGGTTCTATTCATATCATAGACCACTGTAGGTAAGTGCTTTGCATCAAACAAGAAACAATATGCACAAAGAACAATGCAGGCAGTAAAATGGTAGAGGATGAGAAACATCGATACCGGATCACGGTAGAAATGAATAAACTCTTTTTTAACCAGTCCATAAATACGTGACATTGCTTAACCATCCCTAGATTTTTTTGCCTTTGACCCGCCAGGCACATATTGAAAAAATGGCAATACAATAACCTACGAGGGAAAGGGCATCCTCCCAATAACTCAGGATGCCCGTGCCTTTAAGGATTTGCGCCCTGCAGATCTGTGTATAAAACCTTGCTGGAAAAAGACATGAATAGAGACGCCATCCTTCAGGGCTGTTTTGTAATGGAGCTATGGTATCCCCAAATATTATTGCAGGCATGAGGGTAAAGATAATACCGAGTAACATGGCGGTGAGCTGGCTCCTGGTCAGTGTAGAGATAAAGAATCCAATCGCCACACAGGCAAAAACCATGAGAAAGGTAGCTACAGAAAGGATGAAAAAGCTTCCCCTGATGGGGATGCCAAACCACCATAATCCAAATATGGTTACAAAAATAAAATCTAAAAAGAGAAAGATCACATAAGGGATCATCTTACCCGCAATATATTCATAGGACTGAACCGGCGAGGCAAATATCTGTTGTATGGAACCGGATTCTTTTTCCCTCACAATGGCAAGAGCGGATAAAATAGGAACAAATGCCATGATGGACAGGCTGAACATACCTGTGATAATAAAGGTAAAATCCCTCAGTGATTGATTGTACCAGATCCTTGTGGAGAGTTTTACAGGCTCAAGATCAACTGCAAACCCTCTCTTTTTGAAGAGCCTTGTTGTCATATCGACTGAATAAGATGCATTTATTGCGCTCAAATGATTGACAATAATTATTGCAGTAATGTTTTCAGTTCCATCGACAAGGATCTGTAATTTGGCAGGGCGATACTCTTTGATATTCCTTGAGAAACCAGAAGGAATGATAATTGCGCATCGGGTTTTACCCTTGTCCAGCAGCGTCTTTGTCTGTTCGTATCCTACAGGGTAGTATTTTATATGAAAAAATGAATTGTTCTCAATCGTATTGATATAGTTTCTGCTCTCCTGGCTTCGATCCATA
>JAUXFK010000191.1 GCA_030623035.1 Deltaproteobacteria bacterium
AGGTCTGGCAAAAATCAATGACTTTAGTTGCTGAAATATATAAGCGGCAAATAGGCAAGACAACTATGTGCCTCTGTGCCTTTGCCCCTCTGTGCCTGAGTAGTTACAAGATTTGTACATGATAATAAAAGAAAAAATATCAGTAATGATCAGCGTAGATAGGCGGCTGAGTAGTTACAAATAAAAAATAAACAGGGTAGAGATTGTTTTTTATTTAAATGATAATAACTGATGAGGAGGTGTAAAAAAATGTCACTAGACGATGTGGCCATTTCAAGAGCTATTATTGAAAATTATAATGAAAAATTACTGAGCAGTCTGGATGTAGATGTTGCTATGGTAGGTGCGGGTCCAGCCAATATGGTCGCCGGATACTATCTGGGCAAAGCAGGTATCAAGGCGGTTATCTTTGAATCGAAGCTGGCCCCTGGGGGAGGAATGTGGGGTGGAGGTATGATGTTCAATGAGATTGCGATACAGGACGATGCCCTTAAAATCATTGAAGAGATCGGGGTAGGTTGTCGTCCTAAGGGAGACGGCTATTACACAATGGACAGCGTGGAAGCTACATCTACGATCATCTCCCGCTGTGTCAAAGCAGGAACGGTTATATTCAATTTAATAAAAGTTGTGGATATCTTATTCAGGCAACGAGACAATCAGATGAAGGTAGCCGGTCTTGTTCTAAACTGGTCTCCAGTAGAAAACCTACAACTCCATGTGGATCCCCTCGGCATAAAGGCCTCCTGTGTTGTGGATGGAACCGGACACCCAGCAGAGATCTGCCAGATTGTGACACGAAAAATGAATGCAAAGCTAAACACAAAAACCGGTACTGTAATTGGGGAAATGCCGCTTTGGGCAGAAGAGGGGGAGCAATTTACAGTCGCCAATACGGGTGAAGTTTTTCCAGGGCTCTATGTATCGGGTATGGCAGCAAACAACGCGTTCGGAGGACCGCGAATGGGCCCCATCTTCGGAGGTATGCTTCTCTCTGGAAAGAAAATTGCAAAGATTCTGACTGAAAAATTGAAGAAATAGGTAATTGTTTAGCCATCTTAAGAGGCTTTCAAGATTTAAAAAAAATCGTAACAGTTTAGCTTTTTTAAATTTTAGTTGCTAAGGCGGTGGTCAAATTTTAACGCGTGCGGCTGTTTGAACATCTAAATGAGTTAAGAAAGAACAGGGGGAAAAATTCGAGTTCTGCACGGGTTAAAATTTGATTGCAGTTGAAGCTTGGCCAGTGCTTTCTGTTTCATAAGGCTAAAATAATACAAAAATTCTCATAAAAGGATGAGTTATGGGTAGCCTGTTAAAAATGGAGTTCAGCCAAAAAGTAGATAAAACCGTATTTCTTTAACATTCCAAATTTTGTATCATAGATGTTTGATTTCGTATAGCCCAATGTGGTCCCCATCTCCAGTTTGACTCCGTCCGTAGGTTTGTAGCTTACCTTGGGAAATGAGGCAAATATAAACTTGTCCTCAAAATCGTTAAAGTCGGCAACTTCAATAAGTGAGAAAAGCTCCAGCGTCAGGTCAAGGCTTTGTATCTCATATCTTAGATCCGAGGCAAAGTAGTCTTCAAGCTCACCCATCAATCCGAGCGGCACAAGGTCATACTTCTCCTCTACATTATCGTTATAACCGATCTCATCGCTGAAACCGTGGTTGTACTGAAAGTTTACATAAAGTCCTGTTCCTACTCCGAAGGTATAATCAAGGCCAACCGTCCACTTGGGATAAAGGTCTTTAAATAACTTTGACCGATTAACCGTTGTCCCTTCAGACATATTCACGATACTTCTTACTCTAGCATTTTCAAGGATAAAGCAGGCCACCTCCGCCCAGTAACCAATGCTTTTTAGCTCACCAGCCAGATCCAAGCCTACTACCTGCATCTTGGGGTAAAAATAGTAGAGTTTTGCAGAGGTTGAACCGGGTACTAACGAAACTTCCTTTTGTTTCAGCACAGGTACATCCAGGTGGCCTTTGTAGTATGAAAAACCCGTATCCACATTCCCTACCATCCGTGAGAACCTAAAGCCAAAGGAGGCTTTGTCCACATTTGGGTCTCCTTCGATATCGAGGCTTGTGGTTATAATCTCAGGGGAGATAGGTATGCCATACTTATCTTCTAATACCTCTCCGTGAGCTGTCTCGATACTATCCCAGTAATCATCGGGAAAGGAGGCTTGATGGGGGGAGAAGATAAAAGCGCCCTCCAGCTTCCAGTCATTGTGATAATAGGTCAGAAGCATGGTATTCACAGGAATTTTCTCGCCGAAGTAATCGAAATCAAAGGTGAACATGTTGGCGAAGTCATTTGGATTGAGGTTATCTATCACATGAAGTTTGTCTGCAGTGCCCCACTTAATTCTCTGTTTTCCTATCTTAAGTTCTAAGCCTTCAGTACCTACATCAATGATGTTCATATATGCTTCATAAACATTCGTATCAACAGGATCGGTATCTTCCCATTCTATACCTTCGGTATCTTCCAGGGCTGTTACTTCCGAAGGATCCTTGCATATAAAATCAAGACGTAAGTAGTAAGAGGCCTGGTCTGTTACATCCCCAACAAACCGAAGCCTTGCCTCTAGCTTTACAACTCCAAAATCCCCTGCCTCGTGGGGAAAGAAGATCCCGTCTTCATCGTCCAGAAGCAAAAGCGTAGTAAAAAATCGAAGCGTCCCCTCTGTATTTACAGTGACCTCTGCAATCGCAAGACAGGAGGTAACAAACACCGAAAGGGATACAGCAATACAGATAACGCAGTTTTTTATCTTCACTTTGGTCGCCTTTTTAGAAAACGCTGAGTGAATATCCTATCTTCTAATCCCTGATCAAACCTGATGTTCTCCCGTTCGACGATTGTGACATGTTCCTTCTTCTTTTCCTCTATCTCTATCCTTGATACGGTATAGTATTTACCTGATTTATAGGGAGTCATCTTCCAAACCTTCCACAGGTTATTGCCTTCATCAAAGGACTCCATATAGATCGGGACACTGCTGGACTTTTCCACTGTCATCTTTATCCGGGAGTATGGTTTCTCGGAACCTGGCCGCCTGATGAGCTCTAAGAAGTAATTATCCGAAGTTTCCTTTAGTAAGCAGGCCTCGTAATCTTCGGAAAGCCTCTTTGTTTTCATATCGCTGAAAGACATATCAGAACCCATAAAGCTCTCTTTCTGCGAATGAGAGGCAATCCTTCGAATCCGATGAAAGGCCGGCAGATATAGATACATTTTGTCCTGGGCCAATACAAGAAATCCTACTCCCCGTACATCGGTGGGAGAAAGAAACTTGATTATACGCCAATTGTCCTTGTCCTTAAAATATTTCGTCCAGGTCTTTAACAACCTCTCTTTGCGATTACCCTTTTTATCGAAAAGAATAATCCTCATGTCCGACATCTCATCTAAAGGCGCATTCGTAATCTCATCTACCTTTTGTAAAATAGCATTTCCCGGGTCTTGTGCCCATGCCGATCCAGCAGCACAGACTGCTAGAATGACTACCCCAAAAACCCCAAGTGCTATTATCCTTACTTTCACTATTACACCTCTTCATATATTTGAATAGGTTTTATAATGTGGCGCTAAGCGGCGCCACACTTTTCGGCGTCCGTCTGAAAGCGCGTCGTTATGTGAAATCTATTTTTCTAATTTATATTTATAAAGATCATCGATTTTTAATTTTTCTTTAACTTCTTTCACTATATATTTATCTAATTTAACAATTTCTTTATCTATCCAATTATGTACATGCCAAACCAACCTTTGAAAATTTTTATATTGATCAATTGATAACTCTTCTAACCGATAATAGAAGTTTTCTAAATCCATTAATTCTTTTTTGTCTGTCCTTAAAGAAAGACACAAGAAAGTTCTGGAAAGGTCCAAATCTTTACTGTGAGCTACAAAATTATGTCTATATCTTAGAATATCTTCATGAACACTCTTTAGTCGGTCATTTCCTTTAAAAATATCTTTTATCTTATCTTTCAGGTTTGTTCGTTTTCCTTCAACAAAAGCCTTTCCATATAGAATAATCGAGGAAAACCAAATCCCTTTTCTTACAATAAGAAATTCTTTATTAAAAAATATTCGATCAATATCTTTATACTCTCCTATAATAAATTTAAGCCATTCATCTATAATTCTAAATTCATTTCTAATGTCCTAATAGTTTTTGATTTTTTTCAATTTATTTCTAATTGAGTTATCGAGATCTGGAATTTCATCAAAATTAAGTAGATAACAATCGCAATTATGTTTATGCTTAGTTTCGGCCAAGAAATTTTTAATAATGTTTTCCATAAAAGATTTCAAAGAAAAAAGGGTTCAGCCCTGGAAAATGGAAATTAGCTTCTTTACCTGACCCCGTTGTTTTTGCGTAATTTCCCCCTAATTTTACCCGGGCTAATCTTGGCATGAAACTTCTATTATCAGTATATCAACATCATGTGAACTTAGCGCCCTTCGGGCGGACTCTTTTGACAGGATTAACAGGATTTACATGATTTTTTTACTCTTCTTATATCCTGATCATCTTGTACATCCTGTCAAAAAAAGGAAATCCTATACTATCAAGTTAGTTACTTGCTGATGGACGTCCCTCTGATCCCCTAATCCCCCTTATCACTTCGAGATCGCGTGATTACCAATTTAAAGCGCAAGGCAAAACAGTTTGGATATGATTGGTAAATGTTAAAAACATGAACTACTTACAACACATTTGCAAATTGTAAGAGTTTAGTTCTCTTTTATTTCTTGGAGCTGGGTGAAAACAATGCTCAATCAGGATAACGATAAACATTCAACCCTATCTTTTCATCCCTTTCCGGGACGGACACATTCCCCTCCGTGGAAGCTATTATAATGGTCTTACCTGACTTAGATGTACCGAAGTCTTTGGACAAATCTACTTTAATGATAAGGGTCTCCCCTTCAACGGTCATTTCTACATTCTTCATTAAAAGATCTCCTTTAAGATTGATTTGTTTGTAGATTACATACACCAACCAAAACATCAAGGTTTTTCCCTGCGGTTCCGTTAGCCTATCTACACAAATCATTGGCTGACCGGAACCCTTTATTGCTGCAAGGTGCTTCAATCTAAACATGTAAATTGCTGGGCTGCCCCACTTATCTTTAACCTTATATTCAAGCTTTGATGGATGACGCCACCCACTACATTGACCGTATTGACCGGTGTCAGCACCGGACCCATATGCTGCTTGATAAATATGTCAATATGGATGTGCTCCTAAATTTTTCCCTTAATATAAAACTGTATGTTAAATTAATTAGGACGCAGATTTTCGCAGATACCCGCAGAAATCTATTTTCTCGTAAGAGTTTAGCTTTTTGAAAAGAGTTGCAAGGAGCGGTGGTCAAATTTTAATCCGTGTAAAACTCGCATCCAAGTGAGCATAAAGAAAAAACAGTATATCACTATTCAATTCAGTAGTTCCATTATTAACTATTTCAGATATTAAATCTGAGGTTATCCCCTGTTCTTTCTTAACGCTCACTAAGACGCTCAAACAACTACACGCA
>JAUXFK010000174.1 GCA_030623035.1 Deltaproteobacteria bacterium
AAAAAATACCATTTCCCGTCATTCCGGCAAAAGCCGGAATCCAGTGTTTTCAAGCAGTTGCGGACCATCTGGACTCCGGTTTTCACCGGAGTGACGACTTTTTACGAATTCATCAGTTTTAGGCTGAGTACGATTCAACAATAGTCGGAGGTTCAAAATGATTTCAAACCTGGCCCGTATAATAGATGAGGTTGGGAAAACGAAAGGTATTGATCGGGAGATACTAATAGATGCACTGGAAGCCGCTGTATTGACAGCAGCCAGAAAAAAATTCGGTCTCCATCAAGGTATTGAGGCCCATTTTAATGAAGAACTGGGTGAGGTCGAGTTGTTTGAATTTAAGTCTGTGATGGATAAAGTAAAAGACCCTTATTCAGAAATATCGTTAGAAGAAGCAGTTGAACTGGATCCTGATGTTGAAGTTGGTGATAGTCTGGGTGTAAAGATGAACGTTGAAAGATTAGACAGAATTTCAGCTCAAACTGCAAAACAGATTATAATTCAAAGGGTTAGGGATGCTGAGACAGAGAATATCTATAATGAATACAAAGACAGGAAAGGGGATTTGATTTCCGGGATTTTCCACCGTTATGATAGGGGGAATGTCATTGTTAGTTTAGGAAAAGGAGAGGCTGTAATTCCATCTCAGGAGCAGATTCCAAAGGAGAATTATCGCCAGGGAGATCGTCTTAAGGCATACATATTGGACGTCTTTAAATCTCCGAAGGGGACACAGATAATCCTGTCCAGGACGCATCCGGGGTTGCTTATAAAACTTTTTGAGTTTGAAGTTCCTGAAGTTTTTGAGGGGATTGTAACGATTAAAGGGGCTGCTAGAGAGCCGGGTAGCAGGGCAAAAATAGCAGTTTTCTCTGAGGATTCGGATGTTGATCCGGTTGGGGCCTGTGTGGGCATAAAAGGTTCGCGAGTCCGAAGTGTGGTTCACGAGTTGTGTGGGGAGAGGATAGACATATTGCAATGGACAGGGGATATAGCCAAATTTGTATGTAATGCATTGGCTCCATCTGAGATTTCTGAAGTTATAATAGACGAAGCATCCCATACAATGGAAGTCATTGTTGCTGATGATCAGTTATCTTTAGCTATAGGGAAGAAAGGACAAAACGTCCGTCTGGCTGCCAGGCTTACAGGCTGGAAGATAGATATCAAGAGTGAATCGAAGATTGCAGGAATATTGGAAAAAGCACATAAATCCCTTGTCGAAATCCCTGGTGTAGGGGGATCTACAGCGGATGCCCTATTCAATCAAGGCTTTTTTTCTGCATATGACGTTATCAGCGCAAGTATAGAGGAACTGACAAAGATAGAAGGTATCGGCGAGAAAAGGGCGAGTATGATCAAGGCGGCCGCCAAGGAATACCTCGAACAAAAGGATTTGGACCAAAGTGACACGACTTCGGAAAAGATATAATTTTGGATGGTGAGGATAAGAATCAAAGTGATGCTGAAAAGGTAAATTAACTTTTAGGGGAAAGAATGGCTAGAGTGTATAAATTGGCTCAAGAGTTAGGAATGACAAATGATGAAGTTATAGATGAGCTAAAGAATCAGGGTATAGTGGTCAAGAGCCATATGAGTTCTGTTGATGACCAGGAAGTTGAGAGTATTAAAAATATTATTATCGAGGCCAGAGCTAAGAGGATTACTGAAAAGAGGGTAAAGCCTACGGTTATACGAAGAAGGGTAAAAAAGATAATCCTGCCGGAAGTAAAACCGGCTGAAGCCGATTTGAAGAAACCCGAATTGCAAAAGGTTGGAGAACCTTTGGAGGAAACTCCGAAGATAGAAGAATCCTCCATTGAAAAGCCCTCATCCCCCCCATTGGTTGCAACGAAGGAAAAGGATACTGCAAAAAAGAAAGAAGTTAAACCGGAAACAGAAGTAACGAAACCTGTGAGCATTACACCCGCTCTAAAAGTACAGAAAGAGTCTGAAGTAAAACCGGCGGAATTGAAACAGGGTGTAGCTAAGGAAGCAACAGAGCTTGAAAAAAGAAGTATAAAGAAGCAGGAGGCAGTCTCTGGAGACAAAAAACCATCCAGGAAGAAGGTGGTATATAAGAAAAGAGAGGGTGATTGGAAAAGGAATTTACATGAAGGAGGAGGGGCCTATCCTGAAACTTATAGGGCTCGGACAAGAAAGAAGACGCATGTTAAAAAGGTAAAGAAGACAGAAATTACGCTTCCAAAGGCAATAAAGAGAAAAATAAAGATATTGGAGACGATAACGGTTGGTGAGCTGGCTAAGAAGATGGGCGTGAAGGCTGGTGAGGTAATAAAGAAACTATTAGATATTGGAGTTATTGCTGCGATTAATCAACCTCTGGAAGTTGATACAGCATCCTTGGTTGCGGGTGAATTTTCATATTCCGTTGAGAGTGTATCAATAGAAGAGGACATTTTAGAAAGAACGGAAGATCCCATTGAGGAATTGGTTCATAGGCCCCCTGTTGTCACTGTAATGGGGCATGTGGATCATGGCAAAACCTCTCTTCTGGATGCCATACGTGAAACGAATGTGATGGATAAAGAAAGCGGGGGTATTACACAGCATATCGGGGCATATCATGTAAAACTGCCAAAGGGAGAGATCGTTTTTTTGGATACTCCAGGACATGAGGCCTTTACAGCGATGCGAGCCCGGGGAGCCTATGTTACCGATATTGTAATTTTGGTTGTTGCGGCTGATGACGGTGTTATGTCTCAAACAGTTGAGGCCATTAACCATGCAAGGGCTGCAAATGTAACATTAATGGTGGCCATTAACAAGATTGACAAAGCCAATGCGGATTTAGAAAGGGTTAAGAGAAACCTCATGGAAAACGGACTTGTCCCGGAAAAATTGGGCGGAGATACGATCTTTGTAGAGGTTTCTGCTAAGAAAAAGCAGGGGATAGATGAGCTTTTGGAACTTGCCTTATTACAGGCTGAAGTTTTGGAGTTAAAGGCGAACCCTAACAAACCGGCCAGGGGAGTTGTGATTGAGGCAAAGCTGGATAAAGGGAGAGGGCCGGTAGCCACTGTACTCATTCAAGAGGGCACTTTAAAGATTGGCAACCCATTTGTAGCGGGTATAACCTTTGGAAAGATAAGGGCATTGATTAATGAAAAAGGAGAAAATGTGGAGGATGTAAAGCCGTCAATGCCTATAGAAGTGATCGGACTTGCTGGAGTCCCGGAGGCCGGGGATAGTTTCATCGTAGTGGAGGATGATAAGAAAGCAAAACAGGTAGCAATGTTTAGACAGCAAAAGAAGAGGGAAGCAGAGCTTGCCAAGGCAAGCAAGATCACACTCGAAGAGCTTTATGCCAGGATTCAAGAGGGAGATGTAAAAGATTTAAATGTAATTATCAAGGCAGATGTGCAGGGTTCTGTTGAAGCCCTTATGAGTGCATTGCTGGACCTAAGTACAGACGCTATAAAGGTAGTCGTTATTCATAGTTCAGTTGGTGCTGTAAATGAATCTGATGTAATGTTGGCCTCAGCTTCCGATGCTATAATCATCGGATTTAACGTTAAATCCGATCTAAAAGTCCAACAAATGGCTGAACAGGAGAAAGTGAGTATCAGGTTTTATAGCATTATATATGATATGATATCTGATGTGAAAAAGGCCATGGAAGGCATGTTAGAACCTAAATTTGAGGAGAAGACCTTAGGAAGGGCTGAGGTAAGAGATATATTTAAAGTTTCAAAGATCGGTACAATAGCCGGCAGTTTTGTTAATGACGGGAAGATTGTGAAGGGAGAAAACGTCCGGTTATTGAGGGATAATGTAGTGATCTACGATGGTAAGATATCTTCTCTCAAGAGGTTTAAGGAAGATGTAAGAGAGGTACAATCCGGTTATGAATGTGGAATTGGGGTTGAAAATTTTAATGATGTGAAGCTTGATGATGTTATTGAGTCTTATACCTACGAGAAGGTCTTGCCAAGGCTGTAGTCTGTCAGTCTGCTAGTCTGTAGTCTGCCAGTCTGTCAGTCTGTTGTCTGATAGTCTGTCAGTCTGTTGTCGCTTTTGAGCATTTCAGATGGTTATTGGTATATGTCATTTGGATATTATAATACACGACAACTCTTCATTAAAGGGAAAGCGTCGGGTTTTAAAAAGGATTATTGAGCGAG
This sequence comes from Deltaproteobacteria bacterium, assembly GCA_030623035.1. GTDB lineage: Bacteria > Desulfobacterota > UBA8473 > UBA8473 > UBA8473 > JAUXFK01. The sequence goes on from JAUXFK010000174.1 coordinate 4,146, forward strand.
TAAAACAGAAGTTCAACGTGTCTATTGCTGAAGTAGGGGATCATGAAAAATGGGAAAGATCTCAAATCGGATTATGTATTGTGGGTAATAACAGAAGATATATAAATTCATCTTTGGACAGGATGATTAACTTCATAGATGGACTTAACATTGCAGAAATACTCAATTCAGAGATAGAGATACTGGACTGTTAGGATTTTTGTAACAGTTTAGCGCTATGAAAAGAAAACTATCATCAAGCTTCAACGGCGGTCAAATTTTAATGCGTGTACTGTCTGAGCGTCTTAGTGAGCGTTAATAAAGAACAGGGGATTGCTTCACGGTATATATCTGAAATAGGTAATAATGTAGATGCTAAATTGAATGGTGATATACTGTTCTTTCTTTACGCTCACTTGGATGCGAGTTTTACACGGATTAAAATTTGATTGCCGTTGAAGCGACTCTTTTCAAAGAGCTAAAATGTTACGGATTTTTTAAATGGGTGACCTCTAATGGATTTTAAAAGGGCCGATAGGGTTTCTGATTTACTAAAGGAAGAGATTGCTCAGATGCTATTAAAAGAGATTAAAGACCCCAGGATTGGTTTCGTAACAATTACCGATGTAAAAGTGAGCGATGACCTTCGTCTGGCGAAGGTCTTTTTCAGTATGTTTGGAAATGATAAGGAGTTAGCACAGACGGATAAAGGGTTGAATAGCGCAGCGAGTTATATAAAAAAAAAGCTGGGTAAGAGGCTGAAAATGAGGTATATTCCGGATATTCTATTCAAGTTTGATGGTTCCTTTGAATACGGTAGCCGTATCGATAGCATCCTTAAGGGTTTAAAAAAATAAGTTTTCTGGGTTGTCGTATCAAGAGCAGCTTAATTAGAAACAGGTTTCGTTCGATGGAAGGAATCCTCATTATAGATAAACCTTCTGGCATTACTTCTTTTGGTGTTGTAAAGAAGGTAAAGAGGATACTCAATGTAAAGAGAGCAGGGCATACAGGAACTCTGGATCCTATAGCAACAGGTGTTCTCCCCATTTGCTTAAACGAAGCAACCAAGATCGCTCAATTTCTTATAAATGATAATAAGGAATACGAAGCATGTCTGGAGCTGGGAATAGAGACAGACACCCAGGATCAGGCTGGCAGAGTGATTCGAGTTTCCGATAAGATTCCGGAGGATGAAGAGAGGATAATCAGCACATTTAGAAGTTTTCTTGGCAAAATTAAGCAAAAACCGCCGGCATTCTCAGCCATAAAACACAAGGGTCTCCCCCTTTATAAATTGGCGAGAAGGGGCATAAACATTGATATTGAACATAGAGATGTCCATATTTACAACATCGTGGTATTAAGGATCGATTTGCCTTATGTCTCGTTTGTTGTATCATGCTCCAAGGGGACGTACATTAGAACCCTGGCTGCCGATATTGGGAACATGTTGGGTTGTGGAGCTCACCTCGTTAAACTGAGGAGGATCAGGAGTGGGAACTTTCATGTCAACGATTCTTATTCTATAGAAAGTCTGGAAGACCTGTTAAAAGGGGGGATGATCAAAGATAAGTTAATTCCATTGGATAGGGCTTTGATTGACTTTCCACAGATAAAGGTGGGTGAGGATCTGGCGAGAATGATACGACATGGAAAACAGATTTTTTGTAATGACCTGAAAGACGCTTCTCTATCCCATTTTAATGTCGGAGAGAATTTGAGGATTACTACTTTTAATAATGAATTGATTGCCGTTGCGAAATCTTTGACAGGTTACCCCTTAACTGATTTTAAGGACAGACGAGATAGGGTTTGCAGATTGACCCGGGTCTTTAACGCTTAGTACTCTAACCCGTAAATTCGGTGACGTATTTTAGATCAGAGTTCCGACCGTTGACCCGTCGGATTCAGGGAACCCTAAAGTGCCTAAAGTTTGAAGTGCCTTAAGTGAACTAAAGTTAAGGAATACGCTTTCAGAGCATCAGTCATGTATTACGGAACTTCGATTAGAGCAAACTACC
>JAUXFK010000117.1 GCA_030623035.1 Deltaproteobacteria bacterium
AAAAAATACCATTTCCCGTCATTCCGGCAAAAGCCGGAATCCAGTGTTTTCAAGCAGTTGCGGACCATCTGGACTCCGGTTTTCACCGGAGTGACGACTTTTTACGAATTCATCAGTATTACTCTACAATAAAAAAGAATTATAAATATTATTCTATTTTTTCAATAAAATCAACCACCATTTAACTATCTAATAATAAAAAATAACTCCCTTACAATCCATTATACCTTGACTTTTTCATAGTTTTTTGAAAATATTCCCCTTGATTACCTAGTTAGTGTCTATCCAGAAATGAGAAATTTTGTTCAAGGTCAAGGAAGGCGAAGATTTTAACCGCCCCGCAGAATATGGCTTCGCATTTCACAGGGCAAGCAGGAATATATTGACATGTAGGGGCACAGTGCGATGTGCCCTTACATCTGAGTTTGATGCATAGAATGGTCAAAAGGGCCATTTATGGATGAACATGAGTTACAAATAACGGGTCACTTTGGGGAGATAAATGAAAAAAGATTTTAAGCCCATAAAACTGAATAAGGTTAGAAGCAATTCATTGAAAGACAGGCAAAGCAAGGTGTCAATAAAGAGTTTTGGGAAAGCCTATACCAGATCCGGCAATTTTAGTGAATTCCTGAATTGTCTTCCCGATATACTTGCTGCCAAAGACCTAAAAGAGGTTGTAACTGAGATAACAACTGCCTATAAGGCTCAAAAGATAATAGTCCTTGCTATTGGAGCTCACGTGATAAAGGTGGGATTAAATCCTATAATTATAGACCTCATGGAGAAAGGCATTATCAGCGCTATTGCCCTCAATGGAGCCGGGATTATTCATGATTCAGAAATAGCTATGGTAGGGCAAACCTCTGAAGAGGTAAATCACGGATTAACAGAAGGTTCATTCGGCATGGCAGAAGAGACAGCCAGAACAATAAATGAGGCAATTTCGGATGGTATAAATAATGACATTGGAATCGGTGAGTCAGTAGGAAAAAGATTATTAGAAATTGACTCCCCATATAAAGACCAGAGCATCCTTGTTAATGGAGTTCGATTAAAAATTCCTATAACGGTTCATATAGCCATTGGAACGGATATAATCCACATGCATCCTTCTTGTAACGGAGCTGCAATCGGAAAAGGGTCTCATCTGGATTTCCGTCTCTTTTCTTCAGTAATATCACAACTTGAGAGAGGGGTCTATCTAAACATAGGTTCCTCTGTAATCTTGCCGGAGGTGTTCCTAAAGGCCCTGACTCTTGTTCGTAACCTGGGTTTTGACATTAAGAATTTCACTACAGTCAATATGGATTTCATTCAACATTATCGCCCTGTAACAAATGTGGTAAAAAGACCAACCCAAAAAGGCGGCAAAGGATACTCGATAACCGGACATCACGAGATAATGGTACCTCTCTTGGCAGCAGCCATCCTGGAAGGATTAGAAGTTTAACAAACAATAGATTTGCTATGGATTTTACGCCGATAATTCTTGTCTTAACTTTAGGTATTGCTTTGGGCCTCGCTTTTGCTCTTGCCTTGAGGTTTATGCATACGAAGTCAGCTAATGAACTAGCAGAAAAGCTTTTCCAAGAGAGTGAAGCACAACGAAAGGCAAGCATAGATGCTGTAATCGAAAATGTAAAGGCCAGCTTTGGAAGTCTGTCTCTTGATGCACTATCAAAGGCTACAGAAGAATTTCTAAAGTTATCAAAGACGAAGTTGGAATCAGAAAGAGAAGTATGCGCAAAGGAATTAGATGAGAAGAAGGTACTTATTGATCAGCAATTGCAGCGTATGTCATCCGAGCTGGAAAATATCTCTAAATTAATGAACGATCTGGAAAAGGACAGAGTAGAGAAGTTTGGAGAACTTACCACCCAATTGAGAACAGCGGGCGAACAAACCACAGCCCTTATGCAGACAACCAATACTCTTCGCGAGGCACTGTCAAGTACCAAGGCAAGAGGACAATGGGGAGAACGAATGGCGGAAGATGTATTGAGGCTTGCGGGTTTTGTTGAAGACATAAACTATCTGAAACAGAAAGCTATCGAAGGTTCTGGTTCACGACCGGATTTTACATTTTTGCTGCCACGAAACCTCAAAGTCAATATGGATGTAAAATTCCCTTTAGACAACTATGTAAAGTTCCTTGAAGCTCGTTCAGAGCCAGAGAAGGTAAAATCCCGCAATGATTTCTTAAGAGATGTCAAAGCAAGGATCAAAGAGGTTACGACTCGTGAATATATCAACCCTGACCAGAATACTCTTGATTATGTACTCTTGTTTATCCCCAATGAACAGATTTATTCGTTTATCCATGAACAGGACAGCTCGATTCTCGATGAGGGGATTAAAAACAGGGTCGTCTTTTGTTCACCAATCACTCTTTTTGCTGTTTTGGCTGTCATTCGGCAGGCAGTTGACAATTTTTCCCTTGAGCAGACATCCAATGAAATACTGTCATTACTCGGAAACTTTAAGAAACAATGGGCTCTGTTTTTAAAGAAGCTAGAACTCTTGGGCAAGCGAATTGACGACACAAAGAAAGAGTACGATGCACTGATAATGACCCGACGGCGACAACTCGAAAGGCCTCTGGACAAGATTGAGGCCATTAGAACTGAGCGCAGTATTCCAATTGCAAATGATATAGAAGAAGGTTCCTCTTTATCAATAGGAGAGATCGAAGAAAACAATTAATATAAGCTTCAATACATATATGAAATGGAGGCAAGAAGATGTACTTTGGAACATCATTGGTTCAATTTTCAATCAGGCGTCCTAAACTCATCACGACTGCAATGATCGTAATAACCTTCTTCTTGGCTTTGTTAACGATTTTACCCAGCTTTTGGCCCAAAACATTTCCTTTTCTAAATCCCCTTATAGTAGATACAGACCCGGAAAATATGCTGCCGGAAGATGAATTTGTTCGGGTGTTTCATGATCAAATGAAAAGAGAAATGAACCTTTACGATATGGTAGTCCTTGGTATTGTCAATGAATCCCATCCGGATGGGGTCTTTAACACGGAGTCCCTACATAAGATCTATGAACTTACCGAATATGCCAAGACACTTCACTGGACAAGTAAAGAGGATTCAAACGCGCAAGTCGGCATCGTCACCCGAGACATTATTGCACCCTCTACAGTAGACAATATCGAGCAGGGTGGTCTTGGCGTTGTCAAATTCGAATGGCTAATGCCCAAACCACCAAAAAGTAGGCAAGAATCCATTGCAATCCGTGAAAAACTCCTTCGTCTACCCTTCATGAAAGGGACGATGCTTTCAGAAGATGGAAGGGCATTGTGCTTATATTTGCCGCTTACTTCAAAAGACTTGAGTTACAGGGTTTCTTCTGAGCTGCAAAAAAAGATCGCGTCTTTCAAGGGGGAGGAACGTTATTTTATCACCGGCTTGCCAGTAGCAGAAGATACTTTTGGTGTTGAAATGTTTAAACAGATGGCAATCTCTGCGCCTGTTGCCATGCTGATTATCTTCGCCCTTATGATGTTTTTTTTCCGCAAATTTATTGTGGTTCTCTCCCCTTTGATTGTCGCTATGGTTTCGGTAATCTGTACGATGGGGATACTTATTGCCACAGGGAACACCGTTCACATCATGAGTTCTATGATCCCCATCTTTATCATGCCGATTGCAGTATTAGATGCTATACACATCGGTTCAGAATTCTTTGATCGCTATCAAGAGACAAGAAACAGGCAGGAAACAATCAGTAATGTCATGGACGATTTATTTATGCCCCTGCTTTATACCTCCCTCACCACCGCAGCAGGATTTTCTTCGCTGGCTTTGACCCCAATACCCCCTGTACAGACATTCGGCATATTCGTTGCGTTCGGTGTTATGATCGCATGGTTTTTGACCGTAGTATTTATCCCTGCATACTTTATGTTAATTCGGGAAGAGACACTGGAAACATTCGGTGCAGTTCATAAAAACGGGGATCCTGTTTCACATTTCCCCCTTTCCCGTTTCCTCAATTGGTTGGGCAAAGTAACCTACAACCATGCCAAAATGATTATTGTTGCAACAATCCTCCTGGTCTTGGTAGCAGCATATGGCATAACTCGGATTACGATAAACGACAATCCAACGAAGTGGTTTGCCCATTCACACCCAATCCGTATTGCAGATAAGGTGCTCAATGAACATTTTGGTGGTACCTACATGGCATATCTTTCTTTAGAGACAAAAGGCGGTATTATCTCACCTGATGCGTATGCGCTATCTCTATCAAAACGTATTGAAGAAAGCCTTAGGGGATATCAAGATACGATTCAAGGGATAACACCGGTCTTTGAGGAGTTGCAAAATGAGGCATTACGATCGGCTAAAACAGTACCATCAAAAGAAGGGTTGCTTCACCAATTAACCTCCTTTGCCGAATCCAGGATGGATAAGTCTCAGTTTGAATATATGGAGGCATGGGAGGAGGCTCTCTTGTTTCTTGATCAGGAAAGGCAAAGAGACCAAATATTTAAACGGCCCGAGATCTTATCCTATATAGAAGAACTTCAGACACATCTTCTAAGCACAAGGACCGTGGGCAAATCAAATTCCCTGGCAGATATTGTCAAGACCGTACATCGGGAGCTCTTACTGGGTGATCCCACGCAATACAAGATTCCAAACTCATCGAATGCCGTTGCCCAGTGTCTGATGACATACCAAAGCAGCCATCGTCCACAAGACCTCTGGCATTTTGTAACCCCAGACTTTAAAAAGACCGTTCTTTGGGTTCAGCTAAAAAGCGGGGATAACAAGGAGATGTCAAAGGTTACAAAGGCGATAGACACCTATATTGCCGCAAACCCGCCACCATTTCCACTTGTACATAACTGGTTTGGTCTTACTTATATCAATATTACCTGGCAGAATAAGATGGTCAGCGGTATGTTAAAGGCCTTTCTTGGCAGTTTTTTAGTTGTCCTTTTGCTCATGACAATCCTATTTCGGTCTTCTTCTTGGGGACTGCTTTCAATGGTTCCCCTCACCATAACCATTGGATTGATATACGGTGCAATCGGTCTTATTGGAAAGGATTATGACATGCCTGTAGCGATCCTCTCTTCTCTAAGTCTTGGTCTGTCTGTTGACTATGCGATCCATTTTCTCTCTCGAAGTCGCAAGCTATACGAACGATATGGATCCTGGGCAGATAGTTACGCACCGGTATTCAAAGAACCTGCCCGTGCCATTTCCAGGAATGCCATTGTTGTGGGGCTGGGTTTTCTCCCATTACTGCTGGCCCCTCTGGTTCCATACCGGACTGTGGGAACCTTCATCGCAGCTATCCTATTTGCTGCAGGAGTAGCATCACTAATGATCCTGCCATCCCTGATCACGCTTTTAGAAGACTGGCTCTTTCCAAAGACACAGTTGTGCTCTTTTATGTGTAACTGTACAACCTGTATAATTACAGCGGTTGCAACCGTTTTACTGATTGTTATAAACATCCAGCAGTTCTTCTCTGTCGGTTGGACGTCAATCACATGGATCAGTATCGTTGCAATCATCGTTTTAACAGGGACATGCGGTCTTTTTACTATTAGTAAAAGATGCAGGGTTTAATCCTATATCAGAAAAGGAGGTAAATAGAAAATGACAGCAAAGAATATTTTACGTATTTTACTTTTCATTCTAATGTCAGTTCTAACCATTTCATTTTCTAGTTTGGGTTGGTCAGAAAAAATGACTGCAAAGACATCTTCTGACAAAACACCAAGTATCGAGGATATTGTTAATCGGGCAAATCGGGTTGCATATTATCAGGAAAATGACGGACAGGCGAAGGTCACCATGTCAATAATAGACAGCCAGGGACGTAAACGATACAGGCGATTTACAATCCTTCGCAGAAATGATGATACTGAAGATAAGCGCTTTGGTAATCAGAAGTTTTATGTGTATTTTCATCGGCCTGCTGATGTGAATAAGATGGTATTTCTGGTATGGAAAAACATTGATAAGGACGATGATCGCTGGCTTTATTTACCTGCCCTGGACTTAGTCAAGCGCATTGCAGCCTCGGATAAACGAACCAGTTTTGTGGGTTCCCATTTCTTTTATGAGGATGTTTCGGGTCGGATCATCAACGAAGACAAACATGAACTCGTAAAGACTACGGAAAATTACTATGTATTAAAGAATACCCCCATAAAATCGGAGCTGGTTGAGTTTTCTTATTATTACATGTGGATTCACCGTCAGACGTTTCTTCCAATAAAAGCTGAGTACTATGACAAGAATGGAGAGAAATACAGAGTTTATGAAGCCTTAAAAGTTGAAGATATTCAAGGGCTTAAAACGGTCACCAAGTCCAGGATGAAAGATCTGCGATCAAGCGAAGAAACAATAATTGAATACATGAACGTAAAATACAACATCGGTCTGTCCGAAGATATCTTCACCGAACGATATCTAAGACGTGCTCCAGCCAAGTATCTGAGATAGGAGTAATGCCCTGTGATAAAGAATCTGTTTCGAACATTGCTTGTGTTGGGTTTTGCTTGGAACCTATTTACAGCGGTTATCTATGCCCAGGATGAACCACCATTACCCGATGGTTTAAATGAAAAGGGCACGAATGAAATAGAAGAACCGGATTTACCGAATGGGATAATCAACATTGAAGAAGAATCCAGTGATGAACCTATGATTCCGGAAGGGCTTGATGAACATTCAGACCCATCCTTTGAGAAAATATCGAAGGAAGATGAAAAAGCCTCTGATTTGCCTTTTGAATTAACAGGTTATTTCGAAACAAGGGGGGGGCTGAGAACACAAAGAGACCCATATGAAAAGGATGCATCCATAGGAGAGGCCCGTTTACAACTGGAGATGGAAAAACTATGGGTACAGTCATCATTCAAAATGACAACGGATTTCCTATATGATCCTGTATACGATCACCATAGTATTAAACTGGAGGAAGGGAAAGGATGGATTGATCTTCGGGAGTTAAACCTTTTCTTTTCTCCCCTCAATTCTATAGATGTAAAAGCAGGACGCCAAATTATGACATGGGGTACAGGGGATATGCTGTTTATCAATGACCTGTTCCCAAAGGACTGGAAATCCTTTTTCATCGGTCGCGATACCGAATACCTGAAAGCACCATCGGATTCGATAAAGGTCTCTGTGTACACTGCTCCCATAAACCTGGACATTGTCTACAATCCGCGATTCGATGCGGATCGTTTCATTGACGGCACACGTATCTCATATTGGAATAATATACTCGGGCGTCGATCAGGAGAAGATGTGGAATTGGATATCGATAAGCCGGATGACCTATTCGATGATGATGAAATCTCTTTGCGTTTCTTCAAAAACATCAGTGGTTATGAACTGGCCTTATATGGATACTGGGGCTTTTGGAAAAGCCCAGGCGGTCTGGACCCAGCCACTTATGCTGCAACCTTCCCAAAACTCTCCGTTTATGGAAGTAGTGTTAGAGGATCTGTAATTGATGGTATTGGTAATATAGAGATTGGCTACTATGACACAATGGATGACCGAGACGGAACCGACCCCTTTATGAGAAACAGTGAGTTCCGTATTCTTTTAGGTTATGAGCAAGGGTTGAAAAGGGAATTCACAGTTGGAATTCAGTATTACATTGAATACATGATGAAATACAACAATTACGAAAGCAACTTGCCTCCAGGTATAATTAAAGCGGATAAAGACCGCCATTTAATAACACTGCGTCTTACAAAACTGATGTTGAATCAGAATTTTACTATGTCGCTTTTTTCTTATTATTCTCCCTCTGATAATGACGCGTATTTTCGTCCAAAGGTTCACTATAAGATTGATGACAACTGGAACTTTGAGACGGGAGGAAACGTATTTTATGGCAAGGATGACCATACATTTTTTGGACAGTTCGAAAAGAACAGCAATGTATATATCGGTCTGCGATACAGTTTTTGATTTAAGCATTTCTTGAAATGAAAGGAACAAACATGACCACACTACCTGGATTTAACACACTTCTTTATGAAAAAGAAACCCATATTCTAACGATCACATTAAATAGACCGGAAAGCTTGAATTCCTTTAATGCGGATATGCTGGCCGACCTCTCACAGGCTGTGGAGATTGCATCGAATGATAAAGATATACGCATCGTTGTGTTTACTGCTGCAGGGAGAGTGTTTTCTTGTGGGGGAGATCTCCGCAATATGGTTAATAACCAGACATTAGTCGAAGCTGACTCTATAGAACAGGGCATTAAATATGTCCAAGGAATATTCGATAGAATTGAGGCGATACCAAAGCCCACAATTGCCGCCATCAATGGACATGCAGTTGGCGCAGGATTCCAGCTAACACTTGCATGCGATTTTCGAATCGCATCAACACATGCAAAACTCGGGGTGAATGATCTCAAAATCGGCATCTTACCGGCACTTGGGGCTACAACGAGGCTTCCACTGCTTATTGGCCTTGCAAAGGCAAAGGAACTTATCCTTTTAGGAGAGCTAATAACCCCAATGGAGGCCTTTGAAATCGGCCTTATTAACCGGGTTGTGGAAAGAGAAGACCTGGATGCCACGGTCAATGAACTGATCGATAAGCTTTTAACGAGTGCACCGCTTGCATTGGCTGCTGCCAAAGATCTTCTCGATTCTGAATCTTCCCTTGATGAAGCAGCAGTAATGCAGTCTTTTTTAATCAAATCAGCCGATGCAGGTGAAGGTATAAGTGCATTTTTAGAGAAACGAAGACCACGTTTTAAAGGTCACTAGTCCTTGCGCTATCCTTCATCCCTGATATTTTAACAGTTATCCGGCTATTGCTAAAAAAATTTCATTCGGAAAGCAGCATGTTTCTGTGTGCCTTGTATGGAGATTCAAAACAGAGACAACTGCTTATCATCTT
>JAUXFK010000051.1 GCA_030623035.1 Deltaproteobacteria bacterium
GCTCAAACAGCTGCACGCGTCATAATGTGACCACCAATGCTGTGTTAACTCAATAGTCATTATATTCTATTTAAATTATTCAATAACAATTAATTTCCTGTGACTCTTTCGACCAAATACAACTACATGATGGAAGATGAAAATCTGGTCTTACTTTACTCTAAGGAGGAGATTGCCCAAAAGATTACGGACATTGCCAACCAAATCACAAAAGACTACCAAAATAAAGAAGTAATACTGGTTGGTATCCTGAAAGGGGCTTTTGTGTTCCTGGCCGATCTGATGAGGAACCTCAGGATACCGCTCAAAATCGATTTTGTGAGACTTTCGAGCTATGGATCAAAATCAAAATCATCTGGAGAGATAATGATTACCAAGGATATTGATCTCTCTATTGAAGGGAAGGATGTTGTTATTGTGGAGGATATACTCGATAGCGGATTGACCCTTTCCTTTCTAATTGAGAAGTTAAAAGCAAAAAAACCAAAATCTTTAAGATCATGCGTATTGATAAATAAGACAGAGAGACAGGAAATAAAAATCGAAGCGGACTATGTTGCCTTTAGATTAGAAGAAGGTTTTGTTGTAGGATATGGATTGGATTTTGATGAAAGGTATAGACACTTACCGGATATCTATAAAATTATTTAGGAGAAAGCCATGATTGTCCAGTGCGAAAGATGCCAAACGAAATTCAGGGTTGATGACGAAAAGGTGCCGGAAAAGGGAATCAAGGCAAGGTGTTCTAAATGCCAAAATGTCTTTCGAATCGAACCATCTTCCATTTTGACTGCCAGGCCCCCGGAAGTGCCCAAAATAAAACGAGAACATGAAAAAATCTCTCCATCCGACAGAGGTAAGCAAGCAAAAGAAAGGAAACCGCTTTCAAAAAGTTTAGTTATTCTATTGATACTCATTCTTTTGGGAAGCGGTATATACCTCTTTCGAGACAAGCTGGCCGATATTAACTGGATAAAAACAAATACTTCCAGGATAAAAAATTATATCGGTTATATTATACCATTTGGAGGGGATATTATCTTCTCTGAAGACAATACGCAGGGATACTATCTTACCAATATCAAAACCGGCAGGATATTTATTGTAACGGGTGAGGCGATAAATAACTATTCTAAGCCAAAGAGTTTCCTCAAGGTGAAAGGCATTCTTTTTGACAACACGACCAACAAGATAACGGAAAAAGAGGTATACTGCGGAAACATCCTGTCTAATAATGAATTGATAAAACTGGAAGCTTCTCAGATCAACTCCCGTCTAAACAATCCAAGGGGAGAATCTTCAATAAATACAGCCGTTCCCCCCCAAAAAGCCATTCCTTTTATGATCGTTTTTTTTAATTTACCATCTGAAGTGAAAGAGTTTAGTGTTGAATCAACAGGTTTTGAAAGTTGAAATGTCAGGATTTGAGGCATTCAAAAAATCCTCTATGCCATTGCCTCCTCAGTCAATTCAATAATATCTTTTCCGGTTAAGGTCTCTTGCACATCCTTTTCCTTTATGGCATCCTCAAACATGGTCAGGCAGTAAGGACAAGCAGTTGATATCAGGTTAGGATTGATATCAAGGGCGTCTTGCAGCCGCATTTCGTTTATCCTCTTTCCCAGGTGTTCTTCCATCCACATACGACCTCCACCGGCACCGCAGCAGATACTCTTTGCTCTATTCCTTTCCATTTCTACCAAATTCACCCCTGGAATGGCCTGCAATATTTTTCTGGGGGCATCGTATACCGTATTATACCTGCCCAGGTAGCAGGAATCGTGATAAGTTATGGTCTTATCAATCGGTTTAGAGAGTTTCAGTTTGCCCTTTTCAATTAAATCTAAGATGAATTCCGTGGAATGCACCACCTCAAAATCCCCTCCAAATTGAGGATATTCATTTTTTAGTGTATTGTAGCAGTGCGGGCACTGGGTTACGATCTTCTTTACATTATAACCCTTTAATATTTCTATCGTTTCTGTAGCTAGCATCTGGTAGAGGTATTCATTCCCAATCCTTCTTGCCGAATCACCACAGCACTTCTCCTCTGCACCGAGTATCCCAAAATTAACACCGACCTTTTTAAAAATATTGACAAGAGCAGTCGATATCTTCTTATTACGTTCATCGAAAGATCCTGCACAGCCAACCCAATATAGTATATCTACATTGCTGTCCTCTGACAGTATCTTGATTCCCAGATCCTTTGCCCAATCCGCCCTGGTAGCCCATCCAATACCCCACGGATTACTGTTATTCTCCATATTCCTAAAGACTGCCTGAATCTCCGGGGGGAAATTGCTCTCCATCAAAACCATATAGCGACGCATGTCCACTATCTTATCCACATGCTCATTACATACCGGACATTGCTCCATACAAGAACCACATGTTACACAAGACCAGATCTTGTCTTCGGATACGACTCCTCCGATCAGGGCCGGGCCATCATAGCCGGATTCCGCTGCTTCTGCCTGCGCATCTGTTCCTGACTCACTTCCATTATTGCCACCTAGCAGATGGGGACCCTTTTCCAGAAGGTGCACTTTCATATCATGGATCAAATGCCTTGGGGAAAGAGGTTTTTCAGAAAGATGGGCCGGACAGTTGATCTCACATCTCCCACATTCGGCACATGTGTAAAGATCGAGTAACTGCTTCCAGGTGAATTCCTCAATATTGGATACACCGAATGTCTCTGCTTCTTCCATGTCTAATATTGGCCTGAGGGCACCTCTCGGCTCCATGGACTTGAAGAAGAGATTGAATGGAGCAAGAATGAGGTGGAGATGCTTTGAGTATGGAATAAGCACCATAAATCCAAGGACGAGGAGGCAGTGGATCCACCATGATGCGATAAAGAGGGCCTCCTGGGTCGTTCTTTCAATACCCATATTGTTAAATAAACCGGCAAAGGCTACGCCGATAAATGCCATGCTCGCAGTTTCGTGTGGGTCTATATTGACCTCAAACCCCTCCATCAAGAAATGAAAGACCATCAGAGAAGCTATTATACCCATTATAATCGCAGCCTCTGGAGTGGACTCCAACCTTGAAGGTCTCACCACGTATCTTCTTAATAGTCCCCAGACAACCCCGGTTATGACCATCAATGCAACGATATCGAGCAACAAGGGAAAATAGCCTGCAAAGGTATCCCCCAGGATATGAAAGGAAAGGCCGGGTATAAAACCTCTTCCGAACATAAATAGATAACTGAAGGCAAAGCATAAAAACCCGTAAAATATCATCGCATGGCCCAGACCGGCCAGATCTTTTGCAGTTACGTCTTTAAGTACGCATAACTGAAGAAGTATCCTTTTTAGGGCGAACATTATCCTTGCACCTATATCATTGAATCTGTCATCCTCTTTTCCAATGCGCAAAATAAAGTAGAGGTGCTTGACCCTGTTTATAAAAAAGGCCAATGCTACAATTATTGCAATGGCCAATAGTATAAAATTTGGAATACCCAGGATTTTATAAACGGCTACATTCATGACTCCTCCTATCTTTGACGGGGTCTTACAATGTTTTGGAATTAAAAATTTATTGTTGTTTAAATGATATTATTGAAAATAAAAATAAATTTTCCGGGTTTTTACTAACGGCTATTCCTTAAGAAGCCCATGGATAATAATACATGGGCTTCTTCAGATAATCTTGCTTCCTAAGCTTATGCGATAAAGGCATTCCTTTGTTAACTGTCAGCCTTTAATTTCTTAAATTCTTCCGTAAGGACAGGTATAACTTTAAACAAATCGTCGACTATACCATAATCGGCCTTTTGGAATATTGGGGCATCCGAGTCTTTATTTATAGCAACTATAAACTTAGAGGTGCTCATGCCTGCCAGATGCTGAATCGCACCGGAGATACCACATGCGATATATAGGTTTGGGGAAACGACCTTCCCGGTTTGTCCTACCTGGTCTGATACGGCTTTCCAACCAGCATCCACAGCTGCCCTTGAAGCGCCGACTGTTGCACCGAGGACATCGGCCAACTCTTCTAACATCTGGAAATTCTCTGGTCCTTTCATCCCCCTTCCACCTGATACAATAATCTCTGCTTCAGTAAGGTCAGCTCTTTCACCGGCAGTCTTTACAAACTCCTGTATGGTCGTACGAATATCGTCAGGATTGATATTCACATCGACTTTTATTATCTCAGGCTTCTTGGACTCATCCGGCGGAGTAACGGGTAAGGCATTGGGCCTCACCGATGCCATGTTTGTTTTGCTACCGGAAAAGGATATATCTGTATATGCCTTTCCTGCAAACATTGGTCTTGTTACAGTTAACTTGCCATCATCTAGGCCTACCCCTGTACAGTCTGTTGCCAATCCTGCCTCCAGTCTGGCAGCAACCCTTGGAGAAAGATCCTTGCCCAGTATTGTAGCCCCGTAAAGAACGATGGATGGTTCATTTTCTTTAATCAACTCGGTTAAAACCTTAGAGTAAGCATCTGTCGTATAATCTTTTAATACTTCATGATCGGCCAGATATACTTTATTTGCACCATAGTGTCCGAGTTGTTCTGCTAAGGGCTCTACATTTTGACCCATAAGTACAGCTGAAACATCTCCCCCTAGTTTTTCAGCCATCTTCTTAGCTTCACTTATCATCTCCAACGCTACTTTTTTTATCTTACCTTCCTTAGCTTCTGCAAATACCCATATACTATTAGACATTATTACCCCCTCCTTTCTTAAATAACCTTGGCTTCTTCTCTTAGAAGCTGAACAAGTTTGGGGGCGGTCTCCTGAGGTCCTTCCCCTTCGATAATCTTACCAGCAGCCCTTTCAGGAGGAGCGGTATACTTTGTAATCATCGTCTTTGAACCATTGCAACCGACACTGTCCGCATTCAGCCCTAATGCTGCGAGATCCTTAACATCAAGGGGCTTTTTCTTTGCCTTCATTATTCCAGGCAACGAGGCATATCTAGGTTCATTCAGTCCCTTCTGTGTTGTAAGAACAGCAGGTAATAAAACCTTAAGCACCTCTATTCCTCCTTCCACCTGACGATCTACTACAGCGGATTTCTTGTCATCAGCGACCTGAAGCTTTTGGATCAGCGAAACATGGGGAAGCCCAAGTAACTCGGCCAGGATCTGTCCTACTTGTGAGAGATCATCATCCACGGCCTGTTTTCCACAGAAGATTACATCGTATTCTAACCCTTTTAACGCCTCTGCCAATGCCTTAGCTGTAGCAAAGGCATCACCACCTTCGAATGCAGGATCATCCAATTGCACTGCCTTGTCTACTCCCATAGCCAAACCCGTCCTTATGGTCTCAACGACTCTGCTTGGCCCCATACAAAGAATGGTAGCTGAACCACCAAACTTCTCCTTAAGTTTTAATGCCTCTTCCACGCCATATTCATCGTAGGGGTTCATAACAAACTTCAAATCATCTGTAATGATACCTGAACCATCCGGTTTAATCTTTATTACCGATTCAGTATCTGGCACTTGCTTGACACATACTACTGAGTTCACCTTAAGCCCTCCTTTTCTATTTAGTGTCCATCCGGAAATGGCCCTTTTGCCCAACCTCTACGCCTGCCCCGTTGAATGTGTTGCATATTCCTTCAGGGTCAGGCTCAGAGGTTGAACAAAATTGCTCATTTCCGAATGGACACTATTTATTTGTATTATTAACAAAAATTTTTCTTTATAATGTAAAAAATCCACCCCCTCTCTAGGTCATTTCTCCTGGTGACTGTATAAGGGCCACAAAACCAGCAAGTTCGCCTTATTCCAGTTAGTTTTCATCCATAAATGGCCTTTTTGCTCAATCTCTGTGTCAGGCTCATATTTTAATCTTCGAAATATGTCAATATATATATTCCTGCGGTTAAAATCTTCGCCTTCCTTGACCTTGAACAAAAATTCTCATTTCTGGATGAAAACCAGCCGGCACAATTCAACTCGTATCTTCAACCATGCCCCTGATAAAGACATCACTTATCATCTCTGCAGATTTAGGCAGGCTGATCCTCCTCTTAGATGATAAGACCCAAAATCTTGCTACTTCGTCTAGTGCTCCCCAAAATGCCCTACTTATAATAATAGGGTCCAATCCTTTTTTGATTATCCCCACTTCCTGTCCTTCCTTGATTATGCGAGAAATGATCTTTAGATATTCAATAAATTTTTTATTTACATACTCCTTCATGAATTTACTGCTCTGCCTTAATTCAACCTCCATAATTGCAGCTAAATCCGGGTTCTCTCTCTTCGAATTTAACTGAACAAAAGCAAATCGCTTCAGCTTCTCAAAAGGGTCTTTGCCTTTTTCAATCTCATGTTTCATACTCTGAATAATTCTTTCCATTTCTTCCTCAAAAAGGGAGATGAGGATATCATCCTTATTCTTAAAATAGAGGTAGATTGTTCCATCTGCGACTCCTGCTTCCTTGGCAATCTCCGAAACCTTTGAATTATAAAAACCATTCTGCGCAAATACCTTAATGGCCGCCTGAAGAATCCTCTTGTGTTTGTCCTCTGTCCTTGCTTGTAACCCCCCCATTTAGCCCCTCAAAATCTCTATAATGATTAATGAATGATTATTCATTCATTTTGAAATTTAACACAGGGGCAATTTGCTGTCAAGAATTTTTATTATACTCCGATATCAGCTAAACTTCTCGACCCTTACGGCACATACCTTATATTACAGTATCTTTGGATAAGGTCTATCGCATTTTTGTTAACATATTTGCCGGTGCCTCTCTGAGATGAAACAGGACGAAATTAAACCGCAATCATCCCTATTCTATAACATCTAAGGCAACGATCCGCTTCGCTTATCGCCTCAATAGAATTATATCCCTGCTCTACCTCTTCGAAACTCTTCTTTC
This sequence comes from Deltaproteobacteria bacterium, assembly GCA_030623035.1. GTDB lineage: Bacteria > Desulfobacterota > UBA8473 > UBA8473 > UBA8473 > JAUXFK01. The sequence continues at coordinate 6,873 of JAUXFK010000051.1, forward strand.
TTTCATCTGGCGGAAGCATTCTCAGGTGCAACCTCTTTCGGCCACCTAAAAAACCAATCTCCTCTTTGGAGTCAAAGACTTTCACTTCCTCAAAAAGCTTATCAAAACAATCCTCGCAAGTTTTCTTTAACTCCTTTTTGTTTATCAAACGATCGATATTCATTGCAGCCTTTCTTCCACCTGCACATGCACGGATAAGTGCCGAAGGACCCGTTACACAGTCCCCTGCTGAAAATATCTTTGGATTACTCGTCTGCATTGTAAATTCATCAACTACCAGGGCATTCTTTCTGTTTGTTTCTACTTTGTCTTCACCTTCCATAACTGTCAGGTCTATTGCCTGCCCTATGGCAGGTACCAGGATATCACAATCTACAACGAATTCGGATCCTTCAACTGGTATAGGCCGTCTTCGACCGCTCTCATCGGGCTCACCTAATTCCATACGGATACATTCAACACCCACTACCTTTCCCTTTTCTGTAAGTATCTTTGTTGGATTGGTTAAATAATGAAATTTTATGCCTTCTTCTTCTGCATCTTTTATCTCAACGTGATCCGCAGGCATCTCTTTTTTAGTTCTTCGATATACCAGGTTCACATCATCTTTACCAATCCGATAAGAAGAACGCACGCAATCAATGGCAACATTTCCACCACCTACCACCAGCACTTTTTTCCCTTCAGGATACGGGTCTTTCCCCATATTAATATCGAGAAGATAATGAACGCCAGGAACAAATCCCTTATATCCTTTATCTTCCCCTTCAAGCCTCATTGTAGTGTTCGATTGGGCTCCAATGGCAATGAATATCGCATCACTTTCTTTCTCTATATCAGAGAGTTTTACATCCTTCCCCACCATCGTATCGTATTTTATCGTAACACCCATCTGTTGAATTTGATCTACCTCATAACGAAGGACATCTCTTGGCAGGCGATAGTCCGGAATACCCATTGCTGCCATACCCCCAGGCTCTCCGAGCCTCTCATAAATGGTGGCTGTATGACCCATAAGAGCCAGATGATACGCACATGTAATACCTGCTGGGCCGGCCCCAATGATTGTAACCCTGCCGGCCTTTTCTGAAGGTACCTGTTCAAACGACATTCCTTTATGCCTTTCCATATTATTATCAGCAACAAAACGCTTCAGATACTTTATAGAGACAGGCTCATCGAGAATCGTCCTGCGGCAGTGTTCTTCACATGGTCTTACGCAAACCCTTCCAACCATCCCAGGGACTGGAAGCTTACTAGTAATCATATTCAAGGACTCCTGGAACTTCCCTTCTTTTATGCATTCAATATAGCCTGGAATATCGAGATGAATCGGGCATGCATCTATACATGGTGCAGTAAGTTTATACTCATAATCCCCTTTTGGAATAGGGCTTCTATCCTGTATCGCACTTTTAAAATCTTTTGCAAAGTATTTAAGCGCATCTAAAAGCGCCACCGGGCCAGACTGCCCAATGTTACACTTTGAACCTTCCCGAACAACATCGGCAATACGAGAAAGAACGTTTAAATCTTCGCTCTCGCCTTTTCCCTCACAGATATTTGTTAATGTATCTGCTAAAACTCTGGTGCCAATACGACAGGTAAAGCATTTACCACATGACTCGTTTTGTATTGCTACAAAGTAAGCTCTGCATAGATCAACGATATTAACTTCTTGAGATCTTAATACAAGACCGTACCACCCAATCAATGCCTTAATATTTTTGTCCTGTGCAAATTGTATGGGCAAAGATATGTTTTCAACTTTTTCAAAATCCTGAAGCTCTTTTCCACTATTATTAACAACCTCTCCCCCCCATGAACTAAAAAGAATATCATTCATAATCTGCTCCAACTTTCACTTTTATTTTCAAACAGTACAACCATTTAGCACGACAACTAAAAAATCCACACTATTATAACCTCTTTTCATAGCTCATCTCGATGGTCTTTACAAGGGCTGTCAATGCTTTATTTATAGGGACCGGTATCCCCAACCTCTCACCTTCTGTAACAATCGCTCCGTTTATGTAATCAATCTCTGTTTTCTTAGCCCTTAAAACATCCTGCAGCATTGATGAAACATTGGTCGCTGTAGCTCTGCAGACATCTTCCACCCTCTTGATCGGGTCTTTGTATGTCAATTCTATTCCCCTTTCTTTTACAACCGAAACCGCCTCCATAACAGATGCCCTCAGGACATCCCTCGCCGGACTGTATTCAACCAATTCCCCATTCTTTAATCTAAGAACAGCAGTCAATGCATTTATCCCAACATTGATCAATAGCTTGCTCCAAATCAGCCCCTCAACATTATCTGTAACCCTGGTCTCCAAACCAGCTGAGTTAAATAGAGAGGATAATCTCTTTATCCTGTCCGAAGCCCTGCCATCCAGTTCACCAATGGTCGTTTCGCCTTTGCCTGCGTGTCTTATATGCCCCAATCCAAGAACCGTAGCCCCTTGAGAGGTTGTTCCACCGATAATCCTTTCACTCCCGACAATCTTAGATATGGTCTCAATATTGCCATAACCGTTTTGCAAAGTGAGGATGGCAGTCTCTTCCCCCATAAGCCGGACCACATCTTTCGTTGCTTTTTCCGTATCATATGACTTGACACATATGATGATAATATCTGCGTATCCTATATCTTTAAGCTCGGTTGTGGTATTTACACTTACGATATGATTACCACTTATTCCTTCTATACTCAAACCCTCATTTTTGACCTTGTCTACCCTGTCCTGATGTTTATCTAAAAGCCATATGCCCTCTTCCACCTTTGACAGGTAATATGCAAACAGGCATCCCATTGATCCAGGGCCTACGATAACTATCTTCATAGCTCACTCCCTGATCCTCTTTATTATTTTATCCATCTCAAGCATTATTTGTGGGCTCAGTTTAAAAGGTGGAACCCCTTTCAAATCCGCCTCTATGATCAGCGGATCTGAAAATATTGAGCCCAAAAAATCGAAGTCCTGCATTTCTTTGTATAGAAACTCTCTATCCCTGTCATCTCTCACCTTATTGGCAATCGCACCAACCTTTTCTATACCGATATCCCTGGCCAATCTCCTTATCCTGTATGCCGTCTCTATACTTCTCTTTCCTGGCTCAACAACTACGATTAACATATCGACGGCCTTTGCTGTGGCTCTTCCCAGATGCTCCACACCTGCTTCCATGTCCAGGATCACGACTTCCTTTCTAGCCAGTATGAGATGGATGACCAATGCCCTTAGAAAGACACTTTCCGGACAAACACAACCTCCTCCTCCCTTTTTTACCGTTCCCATAACCATCAGCCGGATGCCGTCTTGTTCTACCCAATATTTTTCCGGTATATCATCGACTTTCGGATTTAGACTGAAGAAACCGCCACTACTACCCGGTTTCGCACCGGTTCTCTCTTCTATGAGTTCACTCATCTCAATTATAGGCACGATCTCATTTGGGTTTGGAAACCCAAGAGCCATAGCCAGGTTTGCATTCGGGTCCGCATCAATAGCCAGTACAGTATAACCCTCATCATGAAATTTCCTGGCAAGGCAAGCACTGATCGTGGTCTTTCCAACGCCACCTTTACCTGTCAAAGCAATCTTCACAACTTCACCGCCTATAACTTACTTTATAAATAAACAGAAACATTTTACTTAAGGCCATTCGATATTGTCAAGTAAAGTTTAAAAGAAAATATTCTTTTATGAGTCAAAGTCGGATATTAACGGGTTTGAAATATGGCGGGTTTATTCTTTTTCGCAGGGGAGAAATACGGTTACAGTGGTTCCCTTACCTTCTTTGCTATTTGTTTGGATTGAACCATGGTGGGCTTCTACTATTCCTTTGGCAATTGGCAATCCGAGGCCGGTGCCTACGATCATTCTTGTTTGATTATCCTTTACTCTATAAAACCTATCGAAAATCCTGGGGATATCTTTTTCAGAGATACCTATGCCGGTATCTGACACATCAACCCTCAGAGATTCTCCTTCTCGCAGAACTCTTATATTGATGCTACCATCTTTAAGATTATACTTGACCGCATTACCTATGAGATTGATAAACAGCTCTTCCATATTTCCTTTATCAGCCTTTATCAAAGGCAGGGACTTGTTTATTTCCATGCTTAATTTTATGCCCTTAGCCTCTGCTTCAGGTTCCATAAGCTGACAGGTTCGCTCTATGACATCCTCTAATTCTATGAGTTCTTTATGTTGAACCACGATACCTGAATCGATCTTGGAGACATTGAGAAGATCGTTAATGAGGTCAAGAATTCCCTTTGTCCTTTCTTTTGCCCGAATTAACATATTTTTCTGCTTTGCAGTAATCGAACCTGCCATACCTTCTTGTATTACAGACAACTGCTGTTGTATCGCAGAGATGGGGGCTCTCAACTCGTGAGAAACCATAGTCAAAAAATCTGATTTCATCCGATTCAATTCTTTTTCCTGTGTTATGTCATGTAGAACTGTTACAGATCCCATAACTCTGCCTTCTTCATCAAGGACAGGAGCAACATCCGCTCTTAAAAAAAACACTCCTTCTCCTTTGCAAGGTGAGATCTCCCGGGATATTTCAAGATACATGGATTCCTCGGCATTTAAAGCTGCATCCACTGCATCTGCAAGATTATTATCATTAATACACTGCGATAGGGGTTTATTTATAATCGGTAAACTTTCGATTTCCAATAGTCTTGTTGCAGCAGGGTTATGAAGCACAATCAGGCTTTCTCTATCCGTCACAAGCACCCCATCAACCATAAAGTTGATTATCGTAGAAACCCTGCTCTTCTCATATGCAATATCCTTAAGGCTTTTCTCCTTCTCCTTTCGCAGATTCTCAGCTTCCCTTTGCAATATCCTTCTCTCCATAGCCCTCTTTACAACAATCCTCAATTGGTCTGGTGTAAAAGGTTTCGCTATGAAGTCATAAGCCCCCTTTTTCATTGCTTCCACTGCCAATTCCACAGTCGCATACCCGGTAATAACAACTACAATCAAATTATCGTCTACTCCTCTTAGAGCATCCAGTACCTCCATGCCACTTATCCCTGGCATCATTAAATCAAGCAAAAGGACATCGAAAGTTTCTTTTTCAGCAGTGATGAGCTTCAAACCCGCCTCTCCATTTTCAACGGTTTTGACACGACAACCATCTCGGACCAATATGCGAAAGCATCCATCTCTAATAACGGCCTCATCATCTATGACAAGGATTTTAGCATCTTTCAACATATGACGGGTTTCCCTGTAGCTTTTCTGTTAATAAATAACCCTTAAATTTTCTGCAAAAGAATCTCAGCCCGTTTTACTAATTCAGAGGGCTCAACCGGCTTGTCAATGTAATCATCCGCCTCTACTTCCATTCCCATTCGATGTGTATAAGTCGTTTTAGACATTTCGGACACAACAGCCGTTAAGAGGAGTATCGGAATCCGGCTGTATTGAGGGTCAGACTTAAGTTCGTGACATACAGCATAGCCATCTTTATTCGGCATCATCACATCCAGAATAATCAAACCCGGAAAGGATTCTTTTACCTTTTGCAAACCCTCAATTCCATCATAGGCGGTAATTACCTCATAACCCCTGTCCTCCAACATCATTTTAACCGACTCAACAAAGTCAGGGTCATCATCAACCACCAAAATCTTTATTGCTTTTTCCATATTTTCATCCCTCCTTTCTTTTTCCCTATCTTATACCTTCCCTTTATGGTCAATACCTGCTGCCCTTATAATATCAGGCACCAGTTCCTCTCTACCTATTGCCATGATGTGAACACCATCACACATTTTTTCTTCGCGAATCCGTTTGATCATCCTGCCGGCAATCTCTATCCCTTTTGACAAAGCTCCACCCTTAGGTGCAGAGGCCATTTCATCGATCAACCCTTGTGGTACATTAACACCTGCTACGTTCTTATTCATAAACCGAGCCATTGGAGCTGATGTAAGCAGGATAATACCAGCCAGGATTTTTACGGGAAACTTCCTGGCATATTCCATAAATTCTTTGAAATTATCGAGATCGTATACTGCCTGGGTCTGGATAAACTCGGCACCTGCCTCGATCTTCTTTTCGAATTTTACAAGCTGCGGCTCAATCGGATTTGCCTCAGGCGTAACAATAGCCCCGGCACAGAACGACACAGCCCCGTCCAGGTTATTGCCCCCCATGTCCTTGCCTTTTTCCATCAATCTGATGGTAGCCAAGAGCTGACTCGAATCCACGTCGAAGACGGACTTGGCCTCCTTGTGGTCTCCCAAGACGATCGAATCCCCTGTAAGACAGAGGACGTTATTGATCCCTCTACTGGAAGCAAAAAGCAAATCCGCCTCAAGCGCCATTCGGTTCCGATCCCTGCAGGTCATCTGTAATATAGGCTCACCATCCATTTCCTTCA
>JAUXFK010000234.1 GCA_030623035.1 Deltaproteobacteria bacterium
ATGAATTCGTAAAAAGTCGTCACTCCGGTGAAAACCGGAGTCCAGATGGTCCGCAACTGCTTGAAAATACTGGATTCCGACTTTCGCCGGAATGACGGGAAATGGTATTTTATGACTTTTTACGAGACCATCAAATATCGGTGATGATCAGCGTAGATCGGCAGATGAGTAGTTACAAAAATAAAAGATATGGAATTTAATCCGGGAGGGTACTGTATCATATTTTTTAATATGGGTTTAAGGAGGTAAGAATGTCGGTTAATAAGGTAATACTGGTAGGTAGGTTAGGGGCAGACCCTGAGATGAAATATACCAGTGACGGAACAGCCGTAGCGAGCTTTCGAATCGCTACCACTAAAAAATGGACAAATCAAAACGGAGAAAAGGAAGAGAGGACCGAGTGGCATCGTATTGTGGCCTGGAGAAGGCTGGGGGAGATTTGTGGGCAGTATTTATCAAAGGGTAAGCAGATCTATATTGAGGGAGAGTTACAGACCCGCTCATGGGAAGACAAGGATGGCATGAAGAGGTGGGTAACCGAAGTTGTTGCCTCCAATATGCAGATGCTGGGAAGCCCTGCAGACAAGGATAGAATGAAGAAAGACTATGGCGAGGACATTGATAAAGGTGCGGCCTTTAATTCGGAAGATGATATTCCTTTCTAAAGTATGCTGATGAGGATTTTTTATGACTGGCAGTGAAATAAGACGGCGTTTTTTGAAGTACTTCGAAAAGAGAGGGCATACGATCATAAACAGTTCATCATTGATTCCCAAACATGACCCGACGTTGCTTTTCAACAATGCTGGGATGGTTCAGTTCAAAAGGGCATTTTTGGGTGAAGAGAAGTTGGAATACAACCGCGCCGTGACATCTCAAAAATGTGTAAGGGCAGGGGGGAAGCATAATGACCTGGAAAATGTGGGGATAACCACCCGTCATCACACTTTCTTTGAAATGTTAGGCAACTTTTCCTTTGGTGATTATTTTAAGGAAGATGCCATTTTTATGAGTTGGGAGTTTCTGACCGGAGAGCTGGGCCTATGCAAAGACAGACTGTGGATTACTGTATATGAGGATGATGATGAGGCATATAATTTATGGCAGGATAGGATTGGGATACCAGCGGAAAAGATTGTCAGAATGGGGGAAGAAGACAACTTTTGGTCTATGGGAGATACTGGCCCTTGCGGCCCCTGTTCAGAGATCCTGATAGACCAGGGAGCTGATGTGGGATGTAAAAGGCCCACATGTAAAGTAGGATGTGATTGTGATCGGTTCTTAGAACTCTGGAATCTGGTATTTATGCAGTTTGACCGTGATGCGAAAGGAGTATTGGTTCCTCTTCCTAAACCGAGCATCGATACAGGTATGGGTTTAGAGAGGATAACCGCTGTGGTTCAGGGGGTTAAGAGTAATTACGAGACGGACCTTTTCATGACATTAATAAACTTTGTAGCGGAGATTTCGAAGGGCAAATATGGAGATAATGAGAAGGAGGATATCTCGTTTAAAGTGATAGCCGATCATAGTCGTGCGATAGCGTTTCTTATTGGAGATGGTGTACTTCCTTCCAATGAAGGAAGGGGCTATGTTTTAAGGCGTATTATGAGAAGGGCTGCCCGTTATGGGAAGATACTGGGTATTGATAGGCCTTTTTTGTATAGAGTGTCGGATGTTGTCATTGATGTCATGAAGGAAGCTTACCCTGAGATTGCGGATGCGAGGAATTACATAGCTAAGCTCATATATAATGAGGAAGAACGCTTCTGTCAGACTCTCGATAAAGGCCTTTTTATATTGAATGAAGAGATGGAAAGATTAAAGGAGAGCAATAAGAGACAGATCCCGGGTGATTTGCTCTTTAAGCTTTACGATACTTATGGATTTCCAGTGGATCTTGTCTATGATATTGCGAGGGAACAAGGGGTTGCCATCGATGAAAAAGGGTTTCAAGAAGCCATGGATGAACAGAGGCAAAGGGCAAGGGAATCATGGAAAGGATCCGGTGAAGATGATGTCTCGGAAATATATAGAAAACTGGCAAAAGATCAGATTAAATCGGTTTTTTCCGGTTATGAAAGAGAGGGGTTTGATATATCAGAGAATATTTTGGCCATTATTAAGGATAACAAAGAAGCGGAGTGTGCCTTTGAGGGCGACTGTGTTGAAGTTGTAACCGGGAGGACCCCCTTTTATGGAGAATCCGGCGGACAGATTGGAGATAACGGGGCTATTGTGGGTGATTCTCTTTTTCTAGAAGTAAAGGATACATTGAGACCGCTTTCGGATTTAATAATCCATAGAGGTAAAATTAAAAAGGGATCCATTAAAAAAGGTGACAGGGTAACTTTTAATCTGAACATCGATAGGCGATTAAAGACTGCCATCAACCATACAGCTACCCACTTGCTGCACTCTGCCCTAAAAGAGGTTCTGGGAGATCATGTGAAGCAGTCGGGGTCACTTGTTGCCCCTGAAAGGCTGCGGTTTGACTTTACCCATTTTTCTCAGATAACAGACAGAGAACTTATTAGAGTAGAGAGTCTGGTCAACCAGAGGATTCGAGACAATATAGATATTAATGTAGATACAATGGATATTAAAAAGGCAATGGAGGGTGGAGCCATAGCCCTTTTTGGAGAGAAGTACAGTGATGAGGTCAGGGTTGTTGAAATCCCCGGCTACAGTAAGGAACTCTGTGGAGGGACTCATATAAAGCGTACAGGGGATATAGGTCTTTTTAAGGTGATAAATGAATCCGGTATTGCAGCCGGAGTGAGAAGGATAGAGGCATTAACCGGTGATGAGGCACTGGAGTATATAAACAAGCAAGAGGATCAGTTAAAAGAGATTGGTGCAATCCTTAAAACCGGGAAGGATGAACTGATCGACAAAGTAGAGAAGCTTATATTGAATAAGAAGAATCTGGAAAAGGAGGTAGATTCCCTTAAAAGCAGACTTGCAAGCAGACTCTCTGGAGATATACTTGATCGGGTAAAAGAGGTCGAGGGGATTAAGGTCTTGGCTGTCAGGGTGAATATTGATAATCCGAAAGAATTGAGGGGCTTCGCTGATAAATTGAGGGATCGGTTAGGCTCAGGGATTATTCTCTTAGCCGGACAGAAAGATGGTAATGTCCTTCTGCTTGTTGTCGTAACAAAGGACCTTATTCACAGGTTTCATGCAGGCAGGATAATAAAAGAGGTCGCAAAACTGGTTGGTGGAAGCGGGGGTGGAAGAGCTGATATGGCTCAGGCAGGGGGGAACAAAATAGAGGGCATTGATAAAGCGATAGAGAGTGTATATGATATAGCGAAGGAGACGGCCACTACTTGAGTTTTGAAAGAATCTTAAGTGCCTTGCTTGTGTATTTGCTTTTCGGATGTTCTTTTGTCAAGTGTATTAAGGCATCCTTTGCCTTTTCTTTTTCTTTTAAAGAAATATAGGATTTTCCGATATATAGATATACCTTGTCTATTATACTTGAGCCCGGGAATCTTTCTGTAATTCCGTTAAACCGGATCAGAGCCGCTTTGTACTTCTTTTTTTTAAAGTAAAGATGCCCCACATAAAACTCGTGGGATGCCAGCTTTTCATTACAGATTTTTAGCTTATCCTTAGCAGAGATTGCATGAGTCTCAGATGGGTATTTTGAGACGAGGCATTCAAAGTGAATGGCAGCTTTTTCAGTAGATGTTTGATCTCGGTCTATAGGAAATATCCGGTTGAAATGGCACATGCCGATTTGGTATAATACATAAGGTACCTCGGTATTTGTGGGGTGCAGTTTTCTAAAATCCTCATAATGGAAGACAGCATCCGTATATTTTTTATCGTGATAATAGGAGTCGGCGATTCTAAGTTCTGCTGTAATGCTATATTTGCTTAAGGGATAATTGTCTTTGAGTTTCTGAAAGGCGATGAGGGCTTTAGAGTATTTTTTATCATTATAGTAAGTTATCGCTTTATTAAACAACATCTCTGGAGAGCTGTCCTTTTTTTTCTTTGTCGTTGAACAGCCGCTTATTGACAGTACCAGAATCAGTATCCATATAAAATTGTATCTCCTTATGAATCCTCTCATCAGTATCCCCCCTGTACTCATCGTGCGTTTTCTTTTGGATTTGAATAGAGAGTTTAGGAGATTTACTATGGTATGTCAATGGATTTCCGTTTATAAAAAAACGTAACTACTCAGTCGCCGATCTACGCTGATCATCACTGATATTTTGTAACTACTCAGGCACAGAGGGGCAAAGGCACAGAGGCACATAGTTGTCTTGCCTATTTGCCG
>JAUXFK010000130.1 GCA_030623035.1 Deltaproteobacteria bacterium
CGGCAAATAGGCAAGACAACTATGTGCCTCTGTGCCTTTGCCCCTCTGTGCCTGAGTAGTTACAAAATATCAGTGATGATCAGCGTAGATCGGCGACTGAGTAGTTACGTTTTTTTAGGGGAAAAGAGGCACATTGGGCACAATTGTTGTGGCAACGGGTACACAGCAAAATCCCCTGCGCCTCAGATTATTGTCTTTTTTTGAAAATGTCCCGGACAATTGGAAAAGGACTGGATTTGTTTCCGTGAATGAGATATAAAATAAGATAAGGGTATGAATAAAGATAAATAAATTGAGAAAATCGTAAACCCAATTCATTTAAGGTGATGTATGAGGGTGTCGTTCTTGAATTTCTGTATTGTAGGGAGTAAAGAGACGGCACCTTTTTTTGTTTGTCTGAATTAGAAATAGATGAAAAGTAAGAAAAGAGTGGGCTGGCCATAATGGCAAGATTATTTAGATTGCAAAATCGCAATCTAAATCGATTATATGAGGTGTTATACTGCTAAATTGCAATATCTTTCCGTTTCGCATGCTATAATGCAACATTTTATAATGTTGCTTTTCGGCAGCCTGATTCAAAGTTAGCTGCACAAAAAACTGATAGGAGGAAGACCATGAGAAATGAGAAGAAGAAACTGACCAACAACGCCGGCGCTCCCGTCGCCGATAACCAGAACGTGATGACCGTCGGGCCTCGCGGCCCGATGTTGCTACAGGATGTTTGGTTTCTGGAGAAGCTTGCCCACTTCGACCGGGAGGTCATCCCTGAGAGGCGCATGCACGCCAAGGGCTCCGGTGCATATGGAACCTTTACAGTCACCCACCCCGTCACCCGCTACACAAAGGCTAAGATTTTCTCCGAAGTAGGCAAGAAGACCGAGCTGTTTACCCGTTTCTCCACGGTGGCCGGTGAGCGAGGGGCGGCCGATGCCGAGCGCGACATCCGTGGCTTCGCGATCAAATTCTACACCGAGGAGGGGAACTGGGATCTGGTGGGCAACAACACGCCGGTATTCTTTCTGCGCGATCCACTGAAGTTCCCCGACCTGAACCACGCAGTAAAGCGCGACCCTCGCACCAATCTGCGCAGTGCCCGCAACAACTGGGACTTCTGGACCTCGCTGCCGGAAGCGTTACACCAGGTCACCATCACCATGAGCAACCGCGGAATTCCCTATTCCTACCGCCACATGCATGGCTTCGGCAGCCACACCTTCAGCCTGATCAACTCGAAAAACGAGCGGTTCTGGGTCAAGTTCCACCTGCACACCCAGCAGGAAATCAAGAACCTTACCGATGAAGAGGCGGAGGCGATCATCGGTAAGAGCCGGGAAAGCCATCAACGCGATTTGTACGAAAGCATCGAGAGGGGAAACTTCCCGCGCTGGACGATGTTCATCCAGGTGATGGCGGAGAAGGAAGCGGCCCATTGTCCATACAACCCCTTCGATCTGACCAAGGTCTGGTTCCATAAGGACTACCCCCTCATCGAGGTGGGTGTCCTCGAACTCAACCGCAACCCGGAGAACTACTTCGCCGAGGTCGAACAGTCGGCCTTCAACCCAGCCAGTATCGTGCCAGGCATCGGCTTCTCGCCCGACAAGATGCTACAGGGACGGCTGTTCTCCTACGCCGACGCCCAGCGCTACCGGCTAGGCGTGAACCATCACTTGATCCCGGTCAATTCTTCTCGCTGCCCGTTTCACAGCTACCACCGCGACGGAGCTATGCGGGTCGACGGCAATCATGGCAGCACGCTGGGCTATGAGCCCAACAGCTACGGCGAGTGGCAAGAGCAGGCGGATTTCTCGGAACCACCCCTAAGCTTGGAGGGGGCCGCCGACCACTGGAATCATCGCGAGGACGACGACTACTACTCCCAGCCCGGGATCCTCTTCCGATTGATGACGGCCGAGCAGCAGAAGGCGCTCTTCGGAAACACCGCCCGCGCGATGGGTGATGCTCCCAAGGAGATCAAGATCCGCCACATCGGCAATTGCCTTAAAGCAGATCCGGCTTACGGTAAGGGGGTGGCCGACGCACTTGGCATCCCGCTTAGCGAAGTACCCAAGGAGGCATAAGCTGAACATCCGGATACATAGATAATAAAAAAGTATCACTAATATTTATGAAAAGGACAAACGAAAAAAATAAGACAAGTATTCTTGAAATTGAAGTTCATTATAGTAGGCAACAGAGTTTAGGAGAAGAAATCGCCAACAGTATTACTCATGGTATCGGTACAGCATTAAGCATAGCTGCACTTGTTCTTCTTGTGGTTTTTACTAGTAAATATGGCGATATATGGCGAATCGTAAGTTTCAGTATCTATGGCTCTACGCTTTTTATTCTTTATTTAGCGTCGACCCTATACCATAGCTTTACAAATAGACGTGTAAAAAAGTTTTTCAGAATTTTGGACCATTCATCCATCTACTTGCTTATAGCGGGAACATACACACCTGTGACCTTGGTTTCCATGCGCGGTCCATGGGGATGGACTATTTTCGGACTTATTTGGGCTATGGCTATCGGAGGAATTATTGCCAAAATTTTCCTGATTGGTAAATATAAAATTGTCTCAGTATTACTTTATGTGGCTATGGGATGGCTTATTATTATTGCCTTTAAGCCCGTGCTACAAATGGTTCCCAAAGGTCTAATTATCTGGCTTTTTATTGGTGGGGTATGCTATACTTTAGGGTTGATATTTTATGCATGCAAAAAGGTGCCGTATTTTCATTTTATCTGGCATCTTTTTGTACTCAGCGGGAGCATATCACATTTTTTTGGGATGCTGCTCCATTTAACTTCAAAAACAAATTAAGATTATTGTATTATTTTAGCCTTATAAAACAGAAAGCATTCGCCAAGCTTCAACGGCAATCAAATTTTAACCCGTGCAGAACTCGCATCTTTCCCCCTGTTCTTTCTTAAAGCTCACTAAGATGTTCAAACAGCTGCACGGATTAAAATTTGACCACCGCCTTCGCAACTAAAATTTAAAAAAGCTAAACTGTTACAGATTATTCGAAAAAGAGTTTGTAACTGGCTGATTTATAATATCAATTTTTGATTCTTTCTTAAAAATGGACTTATTCTACAGACTCGTTAGGCAGGCTTCAATAGGAGGTTAAGTGACATGATAAATACTGTGAAGGCAATTTCTGACATTAGAGATTCTGTTGTATCTGTACTTAGGGGTACATATGTCGAAGCCTGCAAAACAGAAAAAGGGAAAGATTAGACCACCACAGTTCCAAATATCTTTAGTTGGAACTGCATGGTGCATTGTTGAGGTTTTGCGCAATAAAAAAGGCTTAGGCATATTCGCCTAAGCCTTTGATTTTGTAAGTGTATGACCAGAATTCAAACCTGGATTGACAGAGCCGGAAACATGCCCTATCTTCTTCTCCCGTCTATTGTCTCTAAAAGAGCTTCCAGTCTCGTATCTATCTGAGAATCCGAGATCATAGAGGAATCTATCATGTCTGATTCGATGACCACCCCCGGAACGCCGTGCCTCTTGTCCAGGGCATCGATTATGTCGAGATAAGAGAGGTTCCACATCCTGCATGTCTTTGAGGAGAACATGATCAACCCATCAATAGAATACTCGTCTATCAGTTCACTAATATATTCGAGTGAACCTTTTGGAGCCTTGTTCGAGAATACCCTGGGATTATCTTCATCGAAAAAGCAATTGATAAATGATTCAAGGGGATTTTCAGGGTCAAGCCGTTCCGGATGAGGGAAGAACTCCCAGGGATATCTTCCGCATATGGCAAGGGCTCCCCTTGGGGTCAATTTACGCATAAACTTCCCCAGAAACGCCCATGGAATCCAACCGTCCCAGTATATACGATACTTCTCTCCCTCAGGAGCCATTGCAGGAATCCCTTTTTCTTTCCTGTCCTGCAGCTCCTTCAACAGCTTTTTGTAGTATTCCGTGCTCCCAGGCTTTCCCATTAGATAGAAGACGGGTGCGATGCTTACGCCATAGTCCCACAGAGTCCAGTGCGAAGGCTTTGTCTTGAAAAACTCCCAGCACTGGTTCCGAAGCATTGTCGCCTCTTTGAGGTTCTTTATAATCTCGCTCAAATTGTCGTAGTTAAACTTCTTACCCGTGAACTCTTCTAACCGTGGTATAAGAACATCTCTATACTGGCCCAATACGAATTTTTTGAGCCTCGGGACATCTTCTTTCTCATAAGGTATGGGGAGCTCGACCGCAACAACAGGAACCTTCAGTCTACGGTGCAGTCCCTCTGCGTAGTGGGACATCTCAGTACAAAAACGTCCGGATATCATAATATCCGGTATGGGAAGTATTGCCTGCGGGTTTATAGAAATCCCCTTTCTCACGGCTTCGGCCATACCCATGTGTAGACGGTGATAGGAACACGTTTCAGGGAGGTCTCCTGTCATCTCCGCAACCTTCAGTACCTCATCAGCGGCACCTATGCCGCCACAATAGGCAGCATAACCGGCCATGAAATGGCACTTTACCCCCATTGCATAAGGGATTATGAAGGTGGGACCGGATGCCCATGCAACCTTCTCTCCCCTTTCTTTTGCTGTCCTCAGTTCGGCCCAGTGCTTGTCTACCAGCGGTCTGATATCATTGGTTGTTTGAAGTCGGTTTATCTTGTACTTTGTATCGGCCATTATACACCTCCAATAATTTCGACAAATGATTGTAACCTGGTCTTTATCCCTTCCAGAGATATTATCTCGTGTTCCATCTGAAACATTATCTCACGTATACCCTTCTCCTCCATCTTGCTCTTGAAGTCAGGATAGTAACAGGTATGGGGAGGACAGAACTTTACTATAATGCTGATGGCCCCTTTTGCGCCACATTTCTCCATCCTCTCGATGACCTCTTCACCCCAATCCACATCCCAGACTCCCTTGGTCGGGCAGAGAGGCGATTTTGTAAGATAACGACCTGCAAGGGCTTCTAAGGGGTTCCCATTTTGGCTCACCCGGTTCGCGAAATATCTTGAACCGACATAGAGATCGTCGTCTGGAATAATCATCCCCAGATCCTCTATCAAATCCAGGATATCGAACTGCAATGTCTGGCAAAGGCAACCCACTGGAAAAACCCTTATCCTGTCCTTTTGAGGTTCCACGGATGCCCCTTCCATCGCCTTGATAAGTTCTTCGAGCAGCTCATTATGGTCTTCCTTGGGCATCAGCATACTTGACCATACAATCTGCATGACCTCTTTTGCCCTCAGTATCTCTGGTCTTTCTCTTCTTAGTTGGTAGACTCTCTCAAGAAGTTCCCTGTTCTTATTATAGACCTCGATGCTCTTGTTCAGTTTGTCATCCGATATCTTGTTGCCGGAAAAGACCTCTAAAGACGACTTAAAGGATTCCATATCCTCCACTAGATATTCCCTTATGGAATCTCCTCCTTCAAAGATAGGGGGCATATAGAGAACCTTCTGATATGCCGGCCTGACGTTTCTTTCCATGATAAGGGGAAACTCTCCCACCTGCAGACACTGTCTCACATGGAAGACCATCCCGTCCATGAAGCTCAGTCTCCCCCTTACCGCATCATCAACGAAACTCCTTGTAATACCACAGTCATAAGGTGGTACGTGTGAATGCCCCCATGTGACAAACTCATTGCCTCTCCATATTACAACCGGAATCATATCGGCTGCATGGACGATCTCTTCCGGAACGTGCATGGGGAAGCAACCAATTATCTTCTTTTGTTTTTCCTCCCTTACATCAGTGACATAAGCATAAGGATCCGATGTCACCTCGGCAATCTTGCCCAGTATCTTTTCCATACTCTTCTCCTTTCACTAAGCATTGTTTAAAATTTGCTTGATATTTGTACGATCTTGAATAGGGAAACGCCATTCTAATTTATAATTCATCCGCACTTAAAAATGATATTTTCCTTTGGACCAGCCATTCGTAGATTTTTTTGGGCAACCATCCAGCTCCTTTGTTTCTCAGGATAAACTCAACGGAAAAGAAGTATTTTCAGGCGGTTGCGCCTGTAAGGCGAATTCCTGAAAATCTATGGAATGAATCTATCTTACGACGCCCCGTTTCCCGAATCATAAATTAATAAAGCAAAACACATGGTGTATCGAATCGAACCAATCTTTCGTATACAAAGCGTGTATCACTTTCATCCAGTACTTGTCAATCTTGCTTTTTAAAGGTCTACTCTTGGGTCAATCACATGTCAAGGAATCGAAGAATAATATTAAAGCGTTACTTTAACATATTTATATAACCATACGACAATAAAGATATTTATCTTTTTGTGGGCTTGCCAATACTTGTTCCAGGGCATTTTAAGGGTAAATGAATTTAATATAGAAAACCAGTAAAACTCGTTAGCCCCTTAAGATGGCTAAACAATTACAAAATATATAGATTGTCAAGTGACTATATGGCGTAAAGCTCCGGGTGTGATCTAACCTGGCCTCTCTTGATATGGGCATATATCTCTATTAAATATAATTCTCTAATTTATGTCAAGTTGTTTTCTGATTTGATTAAAAATACATTCAAACTCCCTTTCAGTGCAATAGATAATTATCTGCTATAACAAAGCCTTTTCTTGACGTCAGGGAAACCATGGGTTATATTTTGAAAAACAATTTGAACAAAACGAGTTGGGATTTGAGCAACAGCCTGTCGCTGTTTAAATACCCATGTAGGCTAAAAAACTGAGATGAGAATAGACTGAGAAATCTTATCGGCAAGGAGGCATGCAAGAATATGATTGAGCGATCTAAAATGGGCGGCATTAATATCGTGGATACTCATGCTCACCTGTCCGACCCGATCTTCGACCATGACCTCGATGAGGTCCTTTTCAGGGCAAAAGACGCGGGTGTATCCTTAGTGATTGCAGTAAGCGAGAATCTTTCGGACGCAGAAAAAAATATTGAACTGGCCGAAAGACATCCTGCAATTCGGCCGGCAGCAGGTCTCTATCCCGCTTATCTGGATATGGGTAAAGCAGAGGAAATGATATCGTGGATACTAAAGGAACAGACAAAAGTATATGCCATAGGAGAAGTTGGCCTTGATTATTGGCTGGTAAAAAAAGAGGAAGACAAAGAGATCCAAAGGGAGATCTTCAAGAGATTCATCAGACTGGCTGCAAATCTTGATCTTCCCCTAAACGTCCACTCTCGATCTGCAGGTCACCATGCAGTCACATTACTTTTGGAATACAATGCCAGAAAAGTCCAGCTCCATGCATTCGATGGTAAAAAAGCAGCAGCTATTCCTGCTGTAGAGGCAGGGTTCTTATTTTCCATACCCCCGTCAGTGGTTCGGTCACGTCAGAAGCAGAAACTGGTGAGACAACTCCCCCTCTCATCTCTACTAATCGAAACGGACAGCCCTGTTTTAGGCCCTTCCCCTGATGAGAGGAATGAGCCTGCCAACGCTGCAATCGTAATCAATTCGATTGCAGAAATAAAAAATGTAAACAGGCAAAAGGTCATAGATGAGACCTATGCAAATGTACTAAGACTGTATGGAGACTTGAGTAAATAAGGGCTGAAAAATTCATCCATTATCTGATTAAAGTCGCAGATATTCCGCCGAATTTATCCTGAATAACGAAGGGCCAAGACTTATTTTTCAACATACATTTTAATGACCGCTTAAAGGAAATTTCGTTTAAGAAACAACTTGTCTATACCGACAAATATATTACAATTATGTCTCCAAAAAAAGCTAAACACATCACTATTTTTCTTGGCATTACAGTTACCTTTCTTGTCGTAGGCCTTTACTATATGCAAATTGGATTTATTGAGAGTTTTGAGGCAAGGACTTACGACATGAGACTAAAATCCTTGCGTCACTCTATTGTGCCGAATAAAGACATTGCTATAATTGCAATAGATGATAAGAGTGTAGCGGAGTTGGGTAGATTTCCCTGGTCAAGGAAATTCGGTAGTGTAAAATAGATTGTGTAAAATTTAAAACAGGTTGAAAAAAAGGCGCTTTTCCATTAAAAAGGTTTTGCCGCAAAAACCTAAAAAAAAGGAGAAGCGCCCATGAAACTGGAA